>DASZRO010000005.1 GCA_035550055.1 Mycobacteriales bacterium
GGCATGAGCTTCTCGAGCATCTTGCCGCGCTCCAGGCGGGCAACCGACGCCTCCGACCCGAACCCGATGCCGCGCTTCCCCACCCGCTCCTCGACGATCTTCTCGAGGCCGTCGAAGGCGCCACCGCAGATGAACAGGATGTTCGTGGTGTCGATCTGGATGAAGTCCTGGTGCGGATGCTTCCGGCCGCCCTGCGGCGGGACGCTCGCCGTCGTACCCTCCAGGATCTTCAGCAGCGCCTGCTGGACGCCCTCACCGGAGACGTCGCGGGTGATCGACGGGTTCTCGCCCTTGCGGGCGATCTTGTCCACCTCGTCGATGTAGATGATCCCGGTCTCGGCCTTCTTGACGTCGAAGTCGGCGGCCTGGATCAGCTTGAGCAGGATGTTCTCGACGTCCTCGCCGACGTACCCGGCCTCGGTCAGCGCGGTGGCGTCGGCGATCGCGAACGGCACGTTGAGCATCTTGGCCAGCGTCTGCGCGAGCAGCGTCTTCCCGCAGCCGGTCGGGCCGAGCAGCATGATGTTGGACTTCGCGAGCTCGACCGGCTCCTTGTCGGTGCCGCCGGCCTGGACCCGCTTGTAGTGGTTGTAGACGGCCACGGACAGCGTCTTCTTGGCGGTGTCCTGGCCGATGACGTAGGCGTCGAGGAACTCGTAGATCTCGCGCGGCTTGGGCAACGAGTCGAACGACACGTCCGAGGACTCGGTGAGCTCCTCTTCGATGATCTCGTTGCAGAGGTCGATGCACTCGTCGCAGATGTAGACGCCGGGCCCAGCGATGAGCTTCTTGACCTGCTTCTGGCTCTTCCCGCAGAAGGAGCACTTGAGCAGGTCGCCACCGTCACCGATGCGTGCCACTCGGTCTCCTCTGGTAGGCGCCGTGCCTGGGTCGGCCTATCCGCCGTTCCGCAGCGTCAGGCTCGCTACGACGGTATCGCGCCAAACCGACATCGCACCCTCAAATGCCGCTCCGGATTGCCCGGCTGGCGTGTCGTGGCGAGCGTCCCGACGGTTCGCCGCCCGGTCAGGAGGCGTTCGGTACGGCGGTGAGCTTGCGGCTGCGGATGACCTCGTCGATCAGCCCGTACTCGACCGCCTCTTCAGCGGTGAGGATCTTGTCGCGCTCGATGTCTTCCTTGACCTGCTCCGGCGTGCGCCCGGTGTGGCGGGAGATCATGGTCTCGAGCAGCGATCGCATCCGCAGGATCTCCCGCGCCTGGATCTCGATGTCGCTGCCCTGGCCGCCGCCCTCGCTGTAGGGCTGGTGGAGCAGGATCCGGGAGTTCGGCAGCGCGAGCCGCTTGCCGGGGGTGCCGGCGCCGAGCAGCACCGCC
Organism: Mycobacteriales bacterium; assembly: GCA_035550055.1. Lineage (NCBI taxonomy): Bacteria > Bacillati > Actinomycetota > Actinomycetes > Mycobacteriales > Mycobacteriales bacterium. The sequence continues at coordinate 1,337 of DASZRO010000005.1, forward strand.
GCCGCCGAGGCCGCCTGCCCGAGGCAGACCGTCATGATCTCGGGACGGATGAACTGCATGCAGTCATAGATCGCGGTGAGCGCGGTGAACGAGCCGCCCGGGGAGTTGATGTAGATCGAGATGTCGCGGTCGGGGTCCATCTGCTCGAGGCAGAGCAGCTGCGCCATCACGTCATCGGCGGAGGCGTCATCGATCTGCACGCCGAGGAAGATGATGCGCTCCTCGAACAGCTTGGTGTACGGCGAGAGCTCCTTGAAGCCGTAGCTCGTGCGCTCGGTGAACGTCGGCAGGATGTACCGACCCTGAGGTGCGCGTCCCGCGTCGTACATGCCGGTCTCCCGTGAGTTCGTCATGGTCAGGAAACCGCGCCTTCGGACGGCACCTGGTTGGCCCGGGCGACGACGTGGTCGACGAACCCGTAGTCCCGCGCCTCGTCCGCAGTGAACCAGCGGTCGCGGTCGGAGTCGCGCTCGATCTGCTCCACCGTCTGGCCGGTGTGGAAGGCGATCCGCTCCTGCATGGTCCGCTTGGTGTAGAGCATCTGCTCGGCCTGGATCGCGATGTCGCTCGCCGAGCCGCCGATGCCGCCGGAGGGCTGGTGCATCATGATCCGCGCGTGCGGGGTGGCGTAACGCTTGCCGTTCGCCCCGGCGCACAGCAGGAACTGGCCCATGCTGGCCGCCAGGCCGACCGCCACGGTGGCGACGTCGTTGGTGACGAACTGCATCGTGTCGTAGATCGCCATGCCGGCGCTCACCGAGCCGCCGGGCGAGTTGATGTAGAGGAAGATGTCGCGGTCCGGGTCCTCCGCCGACAGCAGCAGCAGCTGCGCGCAAATCGTGTTGGCGATGGGATCGTCGACCTGGCTGCCGAGGAACACGATCCGCTCACGGAGCAGCCGCTCGTACACCGAGTCGTTGAGGTTCAGGCCGGAGCCGACACCTCGCATGTCCGGGGTCAAAGGACTCATGCGACGACACTAACCTCCACCACCGCCAGCTTCAGGGCGGCGTGCCCGGTGTTCGCTGTGAGCGTGCGAGCTTCGCCGGGCGTGGACAGGACGCCGTTCACGTGAGCGCAACATGAGCCCGGCACAGTGTCGGCGAGGCCGTCGACCGAAAGGACCGATCAGTGTTGTTGCGCGCGCGGGTCAGTGTGCTCGACCGACCCGGATCGCTGCTCGGCTTGGCCAAGGCGATCGCCGGGCTCGGCGGCAACATCGTCGACATCGAGGTCCTCGCAAGCTCGGACGACCGGGTGGTGGACGATCTGATCGTCGACCTGGCGGGCAACGATCCCGAAATGCTCATGAAGGAACTCGCCAACGCCGGCGCCGAGGTGCTCGACCTGCGCCGTACCGTGCAGGTCACCGGACAGCGCGGAGATCTGGATCTGCTCGCCCGGGTGGCTGCCGAACCGGCCAGCGCGATGGCGACGGTCGTCGCGCTCGCCCCCGCCCTGTGGTGCGCCGACTGGGCCGCGCTCGGCAGCGCAGCGCCCGGATCGACGCCGCGGCATGCCACGCCCGGGGCGCCACAGCCGCTGCCGGCCGGGCTGCCCGAGCCGCTCGGCCCGCTCCCGCGGCGAGGTACGACGCAAGGCGACAACGGGGTGGCCTACGAGGTCGCGGGCATGCCGTGGGGCAGCCACACCCTCTACCTCGGCCGCACGGACGGGCCGCTGTTCTTGCAGGTCGAGCTCGTCCACCTGCGCCGCGTCGTCGAGCTCGCCGCGGCACTCGCGGCCGGCGTCGAGAGCTAGTCGGCGACCTGGTCGGCCTGCTCTGCCGCCGCGGCCTCGTCCGGCTGGTCGGCTTCGGCGGGTTGGTCGGCCTCGTCGGCCTCGTCGGATTGGTCGGCCGCAGCGGGCGAGTCCGCGCGACCGCTCAGCTTCTCCAGGTCGACCGGGCGGCCTGACGCGTCGGTGATCTTCGCCCGTTCCATCACGCCGGCCAGCGCCTTGCCGCGCAGGATGTCCGACATCAGCGAGCCGAGCGCACCGGCGTTGACGATCTGCTGTGCGAAGGCGTCGGCACGCATCCCGGAGCGAGCCGCGCGGCGAACGATCTCCTCGGTGAGGTCGGACTCGTCGACGCTCAGCTCTTCCTTCTTCGCGATCGCGTCGAGGATGAACTGCGAGCGAATGGCCTTGGCGGCGTTGTCCTCGAGCTCGGCGTCGATCGCTTCGGCCGTGGTGCCCTCGGCGGCGGCGTAGTCGTCCTTGGTGATGCCGGCCGCCTTCAGCTGGCTGTCCAGCTCGTCGCGGCGGTAGTGGACCTCGTCGTGGAGGACGTGTTCCGGGACCGGCACCTCGATCTTGTCGAGGAGGGCCTCCAGGACCTTCTCGCGCGCCTGCACGCCCTGGTTGAGCGCCTTGATCCGCGCGAACCGGTCGCGCACGTCGCTACGGAGCTCCTCGATCGTGTCGAACTCACTCGCCGTCTGCGCGAAGTCGTCGTCGAGGTCGGGGACCTGCTTCTCCTTCACCGACCGCACCGTCACGGTCGCGGTCGCCGCCTGCCCGCCTTCGTCGCCGGAGCGCAGCTGCGTCTCGAACTCCTTGGACTCCCCCACCGACAGGCCGATCAGCGCCTCGTCCAACCCGCTGACGAGCGCGTCGCTGCCGACCTCGTAGGAGAGGTTGCTCGCCGACGCGTCCTCGACAGGGGCACCGTCGACGGTCGCCGTCAGGTCGATCGAGACGAAGTCGCCGGAGGCGACGGCGCGCTCGACGCCCGCCAGGGTGGCGAATCGGTCACGCAGCGCTTCGAGCTGCTGCTCCACGTCGGCCTCGTCGACATCGGCATCCTCCACCGAGACCGGCAGTCCGTCGTACTCGGGCAGCTCGATCTCCGGGCGGACGTCGACCTCAGCGGTGAACGCGAGCTGCTCACCGTCTGCGAAGTTCGTGACCTCGATCTCCGGGTGGCCCAGGATCTCGAGCTCCTGCTCGCGCACCGCGTTGCCGTAGAACGTCGGCAGCGACTCGTTGACCGCCTCTTCGAGCACTGCGCCGCGACCGACGTGCTGGTCGATCAGCCGAGCGGGGACCTTGCCCGGCCGGAAGCCCTTGATGCGCACCTGCTGCCCGATCTTGCGGTACGCCGCGGTCAATGCCGGCTCGAGCTCGTCGAACGGCACCTCCACGGTCAGCTTGACGCGGGTAGGCCCGAGGGTCTCGACGGCGCTCTTCATGACGGCGCGGCTCTCCTGTGCAGCTTGGGTTTTGCGTGAGGACGGTGGCGCAGTCGGGGCGGGGAGACTCGAACTCCCGATCTCCTGCTCCCAAAGCAGGCGCGCTAGCCACTACGCTACGCCCCGCGGCGTGCCCTGCGATCTTAGGTCGGCACCGCCTGCGCGGGTGTAGCTCAATGGCTAGAGTTCCAGCCTTCCAAGCTGGCTATGCGGGTTCGATTCCCGTCACCCGCTCCCTTCCGTTTCGCCGAGCCCTACGTTCTTGGTCTTTCGGACCCCCTTGAAAGACCGTTTTCGTTGGGCTCGGCGATGATGGCGGTGTGACGGACAACGGGCGCGACAGCGTTGGAAGTCCGGGAGCTACCGGACGAGCCGTGCGACTCGAGTCGTTCGGCGGACCCGAGGTCTTGCGCATCCACGAACTTCCCGTGCCGCGACCTGACACGGGACAGATCCGGGTGCGGGTCAACGCAGCCGGACTGAACCCGATGGACTGGATCATGACGGCCGACGCACAGACCGCGGCCCGGTTCGGCTTGAGTCTGCCGGCGGGCTTCGGCACCGACTACGCCGGCGTGGTGGACGAGGTCGGCGACGGCGTCACCGGGTTCGCAGTCGGCGACCGGGTGTACGGCGGTGCCGTTTCCCGCGCCGTTGCCGACTTCGTCGTCATCGACGCGGCGGGGACCATCGCGGGTGGCGGCGTGGCACATCGCACCCCGGGCGCCCTCGACGACCGCACCGCCGCGACGTTGACGATCGGGGCCTCTACCGCCCTCGCGGCGCTGGCGGTGGTGAAGCCCGGACCAAGCGACACGGTGCTGATCGGTGGCGCGGCAGGCGGTGTCGGGGTGTTCGCCGTCCAGCTCGCGCGTCGGGCGGGGGCGCGAGTGATCGGGACCGGGGCACCGACATCGGCCGACTTCCTGCGCAGCCTCGGCGCCGAGCCCGTCGCCTACGGCGATGGGCTGGCCGACCGGGTCCGCGCCCTCGCTCCCGGCGGCGTCACCGCGGCGATCGATCTGTACGGCGACGAGGTGGTGTACGCCGCACGCGAGCTCGGCATCCCGGATCAGCGCATCACCACGATCGCTGCCCAGGTCGACGGGGTGATGCCGGCGAACGGCGCCAATGCCGCGCCCAGCTCGCTGGAGGAGGTGGCCGGCCTCGTCGCGGCCGGTGAGGTGCGCGTCCCGATTGCCGCGACCTTTCCGATCGAGCAGATCCGCTCCGCCGTCGAGCTACAGGCGGGCCGGCACGTGCACGGCAAGGTCGTCATCGACCTGCAGGGGCCGCCGCCGCTCCGTACGAAGTAGCACACACTGTGCCGCCGCGTGTCCCACGATGCGCCGCTTGTCCGGTTCCGGGGCGACGTTGTGTGCTGCTTCGAAACGGCACGCTCGATTCCAACGGCGCCGGCGCCGCCGCTGCGGTGGCGTCGCGGCTTCGGCGGGTGCGGCTCACAGCGAGGTGAGCCACTCCACCAGGAGCCGGTTGACCTCGTCGGCCTTCTCCTGCTGCACCCAGTGGCCGCAGTCGGAAAGGATGTGGCTGCCGCGCAGGCCCGGCAGGCTCTGCGGGAACCGCTTGATCGCGTTCTGGCCCCAGATCACCGGGCCGTCCTTCTCCCCGCCGATGAACAGCGACGGCTGGCGGATCGGTACGCCGGTCCAGGCGCGCAGGTCGATCCAGTCGCGGTCGACGTTGCGATAGCGGTTAAGCGGCCCGCGAAAGCCGTTGCGCTCGAACTCCGCGGCGTAGAAGTCGAGGTCCTCGTCGGTCAGCCACTCCGGCAGCTCGTCGGGCAGGCCGATGCGGTCGAGCAGCAGCTTTCCCTTCGCGACGGTGCCCATCGTCCCGCCGTCCGGACTGCGCCGCGCCTGCGCCGACGCGCCGACGTAGAACTTCAGCAGCGAGGTACGGACGTCGGCTTCGAACTCACGCTCCGCGCGCCCGGGCTCCTGGAAGTAGTTGATGTAGAACTCTTCCTCGAGTCCGGTCAGCTGGCCGGCGGCCTCACCGAATCGGTCGAAGGCTTCGGTCGGCCGCGGGCCGCCGGGTGCGTTGTACGGCACGCTGAGCATCGCGACCGCGGTGAAGATGTCCGGGCGCAGCAGCGCGGAGTGCGCGGCGATCGGCGAGCCCCAGTCGTGGCCGATGACAATCGCCTGCGACCCGGCGCCACCGAGGGCCTCGACCACCCCGACGTTGTCGCCGACGTGATGCACCATCCCGTACGCCTCGACCTCGTGCGGCGCCGACGACCGGCCGTAGCCGCGTACGTCGATCGCGACCGCCCGGAACCCGGCGTCGGCGATCACCGGCAGCTGGTGGCGCCAGGAGTACCAGGACTCCGGGAAGCCGTGGACGAGCAGGACGAGCGGCCCGGTCCCCGCCTCGACGCAATGAATACGCGTCCCGCGGGCGTCGACGATCTGATGCTTCATGACCGTGAGGCTAGGGACTTCGGGCCGGGATTACCGCCCGGCGGGGACCGGTACGAAGTCGGCGATCAGCTCGGTGAGGACGTCCGGCTTGTCGAGGGAGACGAAGGCCTGCGACCCGGGTACGGTCTCCAGCCGGCAGTCGGGGATCAGCGCGGCGAGCCGGCGGGCGAGCTTCACCGGGAAGGCTCGGTCGTCCTCGCCCCACACGAGCATCACCGGCACCTCGACGGCGGGCAGCGCTTTCGCCGCGGCCATCGTGTGACGGGTGTTGATCCCGCGCAGCACCGCCGCCGCGTCACGGCGTACCTCGCGGTCGGTGATCAGCGACTCGGTCCAGTCGAGCGCCACCTCGTCCGACACCCCGGCGTGGGTGAGCAGGCCGAAGCCGAGTGGCGAACGTCGCGTGGCCTCGTGGCGGGTCGCCTTCCCCACCCGCGCGAGCAGCCCGGGCGCGTAGCCCAGCGCTTGCAGGTGTCGGAACAGAGGCGGGAAGAAGTGGCGGAAGCAGTCGCCGCTGGTCATGACCGCGCCGCCTGCGACGCCCGGATGCCGGGTGAGGACGAGCTGGGCGATCGCGGTGCCGGTGTCGGTGGAGACCAGGGTCGGCGCCTGCAGGCCCATGGCAGCGACCAGGTCCGCCACCAGGCGCGCGAGACCGGGCGGGGTCAGGTCGGCGCGGGGCCGCATCGGCGTACGGTGCGCACCCATCGGCAAGGTCGGCATGATCACCCGGAAGCCGCGCGCGGCGAGCGGCTGCGCCACGGGTTGCCACACCTGCCAGCCGGCTAGGGCGCCGTGCAGGAACAGCAGCGGCGCCCCGTCGCCGACCTCGTGGACCTCGATCCGACCCGCCGGGATCGCGACGCTGTGCACGCGCATCTGGGACATCGGCACCTCCATGATGATCGACCGACCGTTAGTCGGTCAGCGACTTATAGTCGGTCAGCGTAGGCTTCCGACCCGTGACTGGCAAGTCGAGGCGCGAGGAGTACGCCGCTCAGACGCGTGCCGCGGTCATCGCCGCCGCCGTCGAGCTGTTCGCGGACAAGGGGTACGCCGCGACAACGATGGACGCCGTGGCGGCGCAGGCGCGCGTGGCCAAGGGCGGGGTCTACCACCACTTCGCGAACAAGGCTGAGCTGTTCGAAGCGACGTTCATCGCGATGGAGGAGCGCCTGCTCGGCCGGGTGATGACCGTCATCGAGTCCACGCCGGACACCGAGCAGATGGTCGTCGCGGGGATCGACACCTTTCTCACCGAGTGCTTCCAGCCGCAGTTCCGCCGGATCGTGCTCGAGGAGGCGCCGGCCGCTCTCGGCTGGCAACGATTCAAGGAGATCGACGAGAGCTTCTTTCTCGGCCTGATGAAGGGAGGCCTCGCCGACCTGGCGAGCACCGGCCGCTACGCCGTCGCCGACGAAGACCTCACCGCTCGGGTCCTGCTCGCCGCCCTCACCGAGGCCGGACTGTCGGCAGCCAGTGCGTCCGACCCGGACGCCGCGCTCGAGCAGGCGCGGGCGCTGGCTGCTCAGCTGCTCCGCGGTCTGCGAAGCGACGCGACGACATGAGGCGCACCCGACGCGGCCGCTGGTGTGCCGTCACGTGTGTCGCCCTGCTCGCTGGCCTGCTGCCCGCCGCCGCGTCGGCAGGTACGTCGGCGCCGCGCCACGCCCCTCGCGTCACTTGGCACGACGCCACGCAGGTCCCCTCGTCGGATCCGCAGCTTCGCCGGCGCGGACCGTTCCTGATCGACGGGTCCGGCCGAGTCGTGATCATCCACGGCGTCAACGCGGTCTACAAGCACGCTCCGTACGTCGCCCCCGCCACCGACCGCGGGTTCACCGCGCGCGACGCGAGGTTCCTCGCCGCCAACGGCATCAACGGTGTACGACTCGGCGTCCTGTTTGCCGGCGTCATGCCCCGACCCGGCGTGATCGACCACCACTACCTCGACCGGGTCGACCGGATCGTGAAGCTGCTCGCGGCTCAGCACATCTGGGTGCTGCTCGACTTCCATCAGGACGCCCTCAACGAGAAGTTCGACGGCGAGGGCTTCCCGGCCTGGGCGGTCCACGACGACGGGCTGCCGTTCGTCAACCTCGGCTCGTTCTTCGTCAACGACCAGGAACCCGCGGTCGAGGACGCCTACTCCCACATCTGGAACGACGACTTCGATCTGTGGCGCTACTACACCCAGGCCTGGGTGGCCGTTGCCAGGAAGTGGCACGACCAGCCCTACCTCATGGGCTACGACCTGTTCAACGAGCCCAACGGCGGCCTCCAGATGCTGACCTGCGCCAACCCGCTCGGCTGCCCCCTCTTCGACGCGACCCTCGAACGCTTCTACAACCACATCCGTACCGCGATTCGCAAGGTCGACCCCCACAACCTCGTCTGGTACGAGCCGCAGTTCCTGTTCAACGCGATCTCGGCGTCCAACTTCACTCCCACCGGGGACCCGGTAGTCGCGCTGTCCTGGCACGACTACGCCTGCACCCCGGCGTTCGTCCAGAGCGACGTCGTGCCGGGCGACCTGGACTGCAAGGTCAACGAACCGAGGGTCATGGACGACGCCGCGGCGCAGATCAGGCGCATGAGCAGCGGCGGCCTGATGACCGAGTTCGGCGCCGGCGACGACCTGACCGACCTTGCCGGCCTGACGCGGGACGCCGACCAGCACCTGACCGGCTGGATGTACTGGCAGTACAAGCATTGGACCGACCCGACCGGCGGATCACAGGAGGGGCTGTTCGCCGACGACGCGCGCCTGTCGACGGTCAAGACGGCGAAGCTCGACGTGTTGTCGCACCCCTATCCGCAGGAGATCGCAGGTACGCCGACCGCGATCTCGTGGGACCCGACCGACAAGGTGCTGACGTTCAGCTACACCCCTCGCCGAACGAGCGCACCGACCGTCGTGTTCGTCCCGCGACGGATGCACCCACGACGGTTCGTCGCGACGGTCACCGGCGGCCGGGTCGTGAGCGGTGCCGGCACCAGCCGCATCGGCATCGCGGCGAACCCGTCATCGCTGCGCGTCACCGTCACGCTGCGGCCGCGGCGCGGCTGATCAGCCGACCCGGGAGCGTGATCGCCCCGATTGTCGGGAGGGACGCCGCCGGCGGCGACGAATGATGACCGCTATGACGCCACACCGCCGTAAGTCCCTGCCCGCCGGACGCAGCTTCGCGGCGGCCGTCGCGTTGCTGGCGAGCCTGATCGTCGGCGTCGGCGCCGCGTCCGCCAGCCCGCACGCCGGGGCGGGGCCGCTGTCGGTGACGGGCAGCGTCAACGAGGTCTTCGCGACCGGCGTCGCGCCGGGCGCGACCGCCGAGCTGACCGACTCGGCCGGCAAGGTCGTGGCGAAGCAGGCCGCGGACTCCCTCGGCGGCGTCATCTTCTACAAGGTCAAGGCGGCCAGCGGCTACCGCGTCGTCGCCGGCGGGAAGACCAGCAAGCCGGTGACCGTGCACACCAAGCGGTCGGCGCCGTGGGACCCGTCGGTCTACAACCAGTCGATCCCCGACTCCGGGTACGGCTACCTCACGACGCGTGACGGCACGAAGCTCGCGATCGACGTCCACCCGCCGACCAGCCCGGCCGGCCTTGGCCTGCCCGACATCACCTTGCCGAGCGGGCTGCCCGACTACGCCCCGCCGTACCCGACGCTGATCGAGTACTCCGGCTACGGCTACGCCAACCCGTCAGGCCCGGAGAACGGGATCGCGGTCATCGCCAACCTCATGGGGTTCGCGGTCGTGGACGTGAACATGCGCGGCACCGGATGCTCGGGCGGCGCGTTCAACTTCTTCGAGGCGCTGCAATCCCTCGACGGCTACGACGTGATCCAGACCATCGCCCGCCAGCCGTGGGTCAAGGGCCACAAGGTCGGCATGATGGGCATCTCCTACGGCGGCATCAGCCAGCTGTTCACCGCCTCGACCCGCCCGCCTGCCCTCGAGGCGATCGCGCCGATGTCGGTGATCGACGCGACGGCCACGACGCTCGAGCCGGGCGGCATCCTCAACACCGGCTTCGCGGTCGCTTGGGCGGAGGAGCGTCAGCAGAACGCCGAGCCCGCCACCGGACCGACCAAGGGCCAGGGATGGGCGTACAAGCGGATCCAGTCGGGAGACCAGACCTGCAAGAGCGACCAGGTCCTGCACGGTGAGGCCGAGAACCTGCTCGACGTCATCCGGGCGAACACCCACTACCACCCGGCGTTCGCCGACTCCCTCGACCCGGACACGTTCGTCCACAAGATCGACGTGCCGACCTACATGGACTGCCAGTTCGAAGACGAGCAGACCGGCGGCCACTGCATGGCCCTCGCTGAGCACTTCACCGGGACCAAGCACAAGTGGTTCACGTTCACCAACGGGGTGCACTTCGACTCACTCGACCCGTACCAGCTCGACCGCATGTACGACTTCCTGGAGATCTACGTCGCCCACCAGCCGCCGCTGCTCAACGCGGCGGTGATCAACGCGGCAGCGCCGCTGGTCTACCAGATGGGCGCGGGCTTCCCGTCGAGCGATCTGGTCACCTTGCCGGCCGACCCGATCCAGCTCCAGCCGACGTACGCCGGCGCGCTTGCGGCGTTCCAGAAGCTCCCGGAGATCCGGGTGTTGTTCGACAACGGCGCCGGACCCGACCCGCTCGGCCAGGTCACCCCGGGCAACCCGTACCCGGCGTTCGAGAAGTCCTTCGCCAAGTTCCCGATCCCCGGCACCGTCGCGAAGCGGTGGTTCCTCGGCCCGGGCGGGACGCTGACCGACCACGCCGCCACGTCGTCCCACGTGGACATTTACACCTCGAACCCGCACGCGCTGCCCATGACCGACTTCGGGCCGAACACCGGCGGCGGCGGGCTGTGGGGCGACGCCTCGCAGTGGTCGTGGAGCTGGAAGCAGAACCCGAAGGGGACCGCGGTCTCCTACGTCACAGCTCCCCTGACCACCGACACGACCGTGATCGGCGCAGGCGCCATCCACCTGTGGGTGAAGTCGTCGACCCCCGACGTCGATCTGCAGGCGACCGTGAGCGAGATCGACCCGGGCGGTCACGAGGTGTTCGTGCAGAACGGCTGGATGCGGGCCAGCGAGCGCAAGCTCGCCACCGGCAAGCACACCATCTTCGGCAGGCCCAGCACGCTGCTTCAGCCGGTGCCCAGCTTCAAGCAGTCGGACTCCGCCCCCATGCCGAAGGGCAAGTTCGTCGAGGTCGTGATCCCGCTCTACTACGAAGGCCACGTCTACCGGGCCGGCACCCGGATCCGGATCACCATCGCCGCGCCGAACGGCACGCAGCCGATCTGGGCGTTCAAGGAGACCAGGCCGGCGAAGGGCACCAGCCAGGTGTCGATCGCGTTCTCCAAGACCCGCCCGTCGAGCCTCTACCTGCCGGTGGTCCCCGGGGTGTCCGCCCCGACCGGGATCCCGGCGTGCGGGAGCCTTCGCAACGAGCCCTGCCGCGCGTACGTCCCCACCGCGAACCAGCGCTGAACGCGTCGGGGTAGCACGTGAAGCTGGCAGGAGCGGTGGTCGTCGTGACGGGCGCTTCGCGCGGCATCGGCGCCGAAGTCGCCCGTCAGGCGGCCGCCAAGGGCGCTCGGGTCGGACTGCTCGCCCGTAACGCCGACGAGCTCGGTGAGCTCGCCGCCGCGTTCCCCACTCAGTCACTGGTCGTGCCCGTCGACGTGACGGACGCGGCCGACCTGGTTGCCGCGTTGCGCCGGGTCCGGACCGAGCTCGGACCGATCGACGTACTCGTCAACAACGCCGGTATCGGCGCCTACTCGCCGTTCGTCGACGGTGGCGCCGACGACCTGGCGAAGCTGTGGCCGATCAACGTGCAGGCCGTCGCTAACGCGATGGCGGAGGTCCTGCCGGACATGCAGGCTCGGGGCAGCGGGGTGATCGTGAACATGACCTCGATCGCCGGTCGGATCGGTGCCCCGGGCGAGGCGGCGTACTGCGCGAGCAAGTTCGCCGTCATCGGGCTCAGCGAGACCGTGCGCGCTGAGGTGGCGCCGTACGGCGTGAAGATCTGCCTGATCAACCCGGGGCCGGTCGCCACCGCGTTCGGCGAGGCGCGCGGCCACCCTTACGACCGCAGCTTCCCCAAACCGGTGTCGGCGGCGCACGTCGCCAAACGCACGATCCGCTCGATCGAGCGAGGGACGCCGGAGATCTTCATCCCGCGCTGGCTGCGCCCGTCGCTGATCTTCAAAAACCTCGCGCCGCCGCTGTTCGACCTCGGCGTCCGCCCGGAGGCGAAGCGCATGCTCGCCAAATGGAAGTCGACGCACTAGCCAGTAAGACGCGTCTCTACCTCACGGCTTGCGGAACTCGACCTCCAGCGACGACGGCGTCGCGCCGCCGAGCTTGATCGAATACACGCCGCCGACCATCTGCGCGAGGTCCGACGGGATCGGCAACAGGTGCGGTACGTCGGAGGACGACAGCGTCACCCGCAGCCGGTCGCCTTTGCCGATCGTGGCGAGCGTCGGGAAGATCTCGATCTGGTACTTCGTCAGCTGCCCGGGCACGACCGGACTGGCGGACGCCTCCGTGTACGGGTGGTAAGGCAACACGGTCATGCCGTTCGACGTCCACGAGCGCCTGCGATCGACCTTGCGCAACGAACCGAGCAGGGCGCCTTCGGTGAGCGGGTAGGACAGGCCGCTCGGTGTCACGTCGTCGATCTGCGCCACCCACTCCGTGTTGGCGGTGTTGGCGGTCGCATAGACGGTCGCGGTGATGGGGCCGGCGATCGCCTCCGCAGAGCTGAACGGCGCCGTGTCGAAGCTCATCTGGCCCGGCCCGAGCTTCGACAACGAGTCGTCGTCGGCGCATGGCGCCTCCAACCCGGCGATGTGCGACGGGATGGACAGCGCCCCCATCGACCATTGGTCGACCGGCCGGCCGCACGGGCTTCCCGCGGGCGTCCACGCGATCGAGGCGTCGCCGGCGGCGGGTCGGGTCACCGACAACGAGCCGCCACCACCGAGGTAGAGCTTGGTGGCCTTCGCGCCGCTGAACGGGTACGTCGTCGTCTCGTCGAACTTTCCGGTGCCCAGGTCGTAGTAGTGCAGCGGCGTCTTCGTCCGGGCCATGCCGGTGTGCTCGTGCTTGAGCCAGGTGTCGAACCATTCGAGCTCGAGGTAGTCCAGCCCGACGCTGGACCCGTTGAGGTGCTCCCACGGCCCGTCGATCAGCTGGTAGCGCCCGGTCGTGTGCTGACCCGGCTTCATCGGCGCGGTCACGCTGCGCCCGGCCCACGCGTTCTGCAGCTCGGCGTAGTTGATCGGCTCGCCGTGCTGGAAGATGTCGAACTCGCCGCCGACCAGGAACGCCGGAATGTGGTTCGCGACGATCCGCTTCAGCAGCTCCTGCGGCGCCCGCTGCTTCCAGTACGTCTCGTCGTAGGCCTGCTCGCCGCCGGCGAGCAGGGACAAGGTGAAGCCGGCGTCGTAGCTCGCGAGACCCCCGGCGTGATCCGTGGTCTCGCTCAGCAGGTCCTTGAGCGTCTGCGTGTCGGTGACGGCGTCCTCGACCGGGCTCACCGTGTTGAGGGCGCCGGTCAGCCCCAGGTACGCCGTACTGAACTCCGAGTCGAGCAGTCCGCCCATGAAGATCGTGTCCCGGTAGGCGTCGTTGGCGGTCACCACCGGGAAGATCGCCTTCAGTGGCGAGTGCTTCCCCACGGTGCCGGCGAGCAACGCCTGGTCGATGCCGAGATAGGACGGCCCGTAGGTCCCGACCCGGCCGTCGGAGTTGGGCAGATGGGCGGCCCAGTGCAGGACATGGATCGCGTCCTGCTGCTGGATCGGCTCGAACGGATCCCACTCGCCGCCCGAGTCGCCGGTGCCCCGGACGTCCTCCACGACGTTGATGTAGCCGCGCTCCACGAGGTAGTCGTCCGCGCCGCCGGTCACACTTCCCCCGCCGGGGTTCTGCGCCGAGCCCGGCTTGCTCGACCCGCCGCTGCCCTTCCCGTACGGCGTCATCGTCAACACGACCGGGAACTTGCCCTTCGCGGGCTGGCCGTCCTTCGTCGTCGGGTAGATCTCGTTGACCCGGATGATCGTGCCGCCCGCGCCCTTGACCGGGATGTCGTTGCGCGAGGCGGTGCCGTAGGTCGCATGCTCCGGGCGCCACTTGCTGTTCGCCGCGGTGCTGGCCGTGACGACGTCCTGCGGCAGCGTCGGCGTGAGGTTCACCAGGCTCGTCGGCGCCGTCAGAACCGCCGGCGCCCCGGCCGGAGCCGCTCCGGCCGCAGACACCGCCGGTGCGGCGGCGGCCAGCGCAGCCACGAGGACAGCGCAGGGACCCAGAACCCGCAGTGACTTCATGGCAACGACTATTCCAGGGGCGCCAGCGAGTTGCCGCGCTGGATCGCGCTGCAGTTGCTCTCGACCGGCGCGCCGACGAAGCGGCTCTGCAGATAGGCGATGCCCTGCGGGAAGAACGCGACCCCGGCGTCATCGTGGTCGAGCTTCGAGAGCTGCTCGAACTCCACCGGCACTCCTTGATGGCAGTACTCGTACGCGAGCTGCTGCTCGTCGCGTTCCACCATCACGCCGTCCCCCGTGCCGTCGGAGTTCCCGGCCACCATCAGCATCGGCTCCTGCGGGTGCCCGGGCACCGAGCCCATGATCAGCTTGTTGAGGGTCCGCCGGAAGATCGGGATCCGGAAGACGTCCCGGTACCGCTTCTTCACGAACTGCGCGACGGTCAGGTTCGGGTACGCGCCCTGGAACTGCCCGATGCACTCGTGGGACTCCGCCGCGACGATCTTCTTGCCGTAGCGGGACAGGTACTTCGCGAAGTCGATGTGGAACGACCGGGTGATCCCGATCATCGAGGCCGGCATGACGTCCGACCAGGACGGCGAGCCGTTGATGTAGGTCAGGTTGTGCGCGAGGTCGACCGGGATGCCACCCATCGCCGTGCCGACGAGGTTCAGGTGCGGCGCATAGCTCGGCGCGAGCTCTGAGGCCCAGTCCGCAGCGATCGAACCGCCCGAGTAGCCCATGAGCCCGACCGGGGTTGCGTCGCCGAGACCGAGCACCGACAGCGTCGCGGTGATGCCGTCGAGCGTGCTCTGCCCGGACTCGGTCCCCGCGACGTAGTCGACGCGCTCGTCCTCGAAGTCGGGGATGGTCACGATGTCGCCGGATGCCCGCAGGGACTCGACGAGCGCCTGCTCGATCTCTGCGGTGGACTCGTTGAGCGACCCGGCGTCCCCGCCGCGCAGCGTGTACGACGGGTCACATCGCGAGGTCAGCGCGTCGTAGAAGCTCAGGTAGGCGGCGACCTTCGGCGCCACGGTGCCGGTGGCCGGCAGGACTACCGTCGTGACGCTCAACGCGGGCTTGCCGACCGCGTCGGTGGTCCGGTAGAGGATCTGCTCGGCGGGCAGCGGGGTCGCATCCGTGAGCAGGCCGAGGGTCACCGCACGCTCGGCCAGGGCGGTGCCGTGCGGCACCTGCGCGAGCGGCGTCCGCCCCGTGTAGCGGTAGAACGGGTCGTGCGCGGGCGGCAGCAGACCGCCCGCCGCCGACGCCGCGGTCGCGCCGCTGACGGCGACCGGCGCCGCCACCGCGAGCGCGAGCGTCACGACCACGGGCATCACCCGGAAGACGCGCGTATGCATCCCTGATCGTTCGGCGCGGGCCGAGGCCGGACCTGCCGGGCTCAGCGTTCCGGTCGGCGCCAGCCGTAGCGGTTCGCCCGGTCGGCCAGCGGCCCCGGATCCACCTCCCACCACGGTCGGTCCGTCACCGGCTCCTCGTCGGCGGGGGTGGCTGCCCGGGTGCGCGCCTCGGCGCTGTCGAGTGCGGCGTCGATGGCCTTGGCGTAGTGGGTGTCCTCCTTGATCCATGCGCCGTACAGGATCGCCACGAACGGCACCGCGACGACCTCGGCGACCGTCAGCATCAGCCCGCCGGCGATCGTCTGGTCCCACGACCGGGTCGGCCCCCAGGAGCGGTGGACGGTTGCGTAGAAGTGGTGCGCCACCAACGCCCCGTTCGTCATCACCGCGATGCCGGGAATCGCGTCGAGCAGCCCGTCCATTGCGGCGAACGTCATGCGCACCGGCTGGGTGCACCAGCTCGGCAACACCTCCACGCCGAGCAGCGGCAGCGCGAACAGGCAGCCGGTGACGACAAGCTGAAGCTCCAGCAGACGCATGACGATGGCGCTGTGCTGGGCGGCGCCGAAGTAGCCGGTGAAGAACACCAGGAACTGGGTGGCGATGGCCAGGACCGGCGACACCGCGGGGAAGGTCAGGATGCGGACCGGCAGGCTGCGCAGCAAGCCTTGCCATCGGGCCGCCCCGGCCGGCGAGAGCAACGCCGACACCAGTCCGATCGGGTCGCCGAGCCCGAGTCCGACCGGCACGATGGTGAGCAGGAGGGTGACCCGCAGCGCCATCGGCCACAGCAGGACCGGGGAGTACACCGCAAGTGCGGACATCGTCGCCACGACCAGCACGCCGATCCCGAGCACGCCGAACGCGGCAACGCGGACCATCGGCCACGCCTCACCGCGCGCCCGCAGCCGCCGTACGCCGGCCAGGTACGGCGCGGAGACGACCACGCACGCCGCGGCCACCCACGGATCGAAATGCCACGCGCTGACGAAGCGTCCTGGAGTCAGCGGTGACAGCACGCCTTACAGAATCGCCCGACTCCCTTCCCCCGCGACATCCGGGTCACGTACGGTGCGATACGGACGTGTCAGACCGACGCAGCCCGGGGGGAAACCATGAGTGACGTTCAGCCGCCGACCGACGCCCAGCCGCCTGCCGGCTGGTACCCGGACCCGTCGGACGCGACGCAGCAGCGCTACTGGGACGGATCGACCTGGACCGGTCACACCGCGGCGAGCGGCGCCACCGCGGCAGTGCCGACCGGACCAGCGGTGGCGGCCGGCGCCGCGCTGCCCACCGGCATGCCGTCCTGGCAGATGCCGGCGGGAGGTACGTCGTTCCCGGCGCAGCAGAAGAAGCCGTGGTGGAAGCTCAAGCGAGTCTGGATCCCCGCGCTCGTCGTCGTCGCGCTGATCATCATCGGCGCCGTCGCATCGGGCGGGGGCGACCACTCGAACGCGCTCGAGAAGTCGATCCTCCAAAACGGCCAGAAGCAGCTGCAGGACTCGGTCAGCCAGGCGTATCCGGGCGCGACGGCCAAGATCACTGCGGTCAACTGCGTCGAGACCGGCGACACCCAGCAGTACAACTGCCATGTCCACTTCACGCTCACCAGCCCGGACGGCAGTCAGACGCTGAAGATGGTCCAGACCGCGACCGGTTCGTGCGACAACAAGACGGAATACCACTGCCTCTGGCAGGGCACGGGTCAGCCGGTGCAGGACAACAGTGACGGCTCGGGCTGACCGAGCCAACCCAACCACCCTCCCGCACGTAGAGACGGTGTGAACCCGGCACAACTGCTCACCTCGCTGCTGACGGCGCTGCTGGTGGCCGTCGGTGGCCACGCGCCCCGCTCCACGCACGCCGCATCACCGTGCGGCGGCCACCGCGGTGGTCAGCTCGTGATCGTGAGCATCGAGCGACAGCACCTGTGGGCGTGTGATGGATCGCGCGCCGTCATCAGCACCGCGGTCACCACCGGCGCCACTCGACGCGGGGACGCCACGCCTCGCGGCACGTTCGCCGTCGAGGGCTTGGACCGCAACACGACCCTCACCACGAGCGGCGGCGCGTCGTTCCACGTTCGGTACTGGATCCCGTTCCACGTCGGCGTGTGGGGCTTCCACGACGCGTCCTGGCAGAAGATCCCGTTCGGCAGCCGCCGCTACGTCAACCGCGGGTCACACGGGTGCGTACACCTGCCGCTCGCCGCGATCCGCCGACTGTTCCACTGGGTGAAGTACGGGACGAGGGTGCAGATCCGCTGAACCCGCGGCGACCGATCCGCGCGAGACCCGCATCCAACCCGGGGGCTCACTCGTAATCCTGGTGTGACCTCCGCGCGGCGCGGCCGCACGCTGCTCGGTGCCGCGATCTCACTCACCCTCGCCGCAGGCGTCGCCACCGCGGTCGCGGCGTCACCGGCGCAGACTCCTACGCCGGCGGGCACCAGCCGGGTCTCAACGCTGCCGTCGTACGCCCGGCTGTTGACCGCTCCGCTGCGGGGCGACTCCGCCGACCCCACGTTGCAGGCGGCGGCCCACACCGCCGCCGCGAACTCCTCGCCCTGTGCCGGCAACACCCGCCGCCGACTGGTGCTGGTCAGCATCGAACACCAGCACCTGTGGGCATGTTCAGCCGGGAAGGTGTCGCTGAGCACGCCGGTCACCACGGGCAAGGCGACTGCGGGCGACGCGACGCCGCGGGGCGACTTCGTCGTCAACGCGCGCGTCGCCGACACGACGCTGCACCCGGCCAGCGGCCTGGTCATCCCCGTCGCCTACTGGATCCCGTTCAAGGGTGACATCTACGGCTTCCACAACGCACCGTGGCAGACCATGCCGTACGGCAGCCGCGACTACCGAACCGAGGGGTCGATCGGCTGCGTGCACGTTCCGCTCGAGGCCCTGCGCCGGCTCTTCGACTGGGTCCACGTCGGGACCGCAGTGCGGATCAGCTGACCGATCCGGCAAGGTCCGCCTGAGCTGTCAGCGGCCGTTGACCGAGAAGTGCTGGTAGTCCGGCGATCCGGACCAGCTCCCGCCCCAGCCCCACCCGACGGCGGCGAACGCCCGCACGACCGGACCGTTCGCGAAGATCATTCCGGGGCGCCGCTTCGAACGGTCGGCGTACTGCGTCGCCGCCGGCGGCAGCACCCGTCCGTCGAGCTCGTACGGATTCTCGAACGTGTCAATGTCGACCGCCTCGCCGTAGGCGTGCTCCGACCAGCTCTTCGGTCCGTCGGTCACCGCCAGCCGACAGTTGAAGGCGGACGTGTTGTCGTGCGCCATCGAACGGTTGTCGTTCCCGCCGTACGCCGCCACCGGCTCCATCAGCCGGATCGGGAACCTCGCCCGCTCGATCGCGGCGAACGCGGTACGGATCGCAGCGACCGCGGCCGAGTTCACCACCAGCACACCGGTGTGGCGGCGGCCGTCGAAGCCCCAGTAGCCGACCTCCATCGCCCGCAGCCGGCTCGGGCCGACCGGGCAGCCAAGGTGCCAGCTCTTGCCGAGCTCGGCAGCGCTGACCCGGCTCACGCCCTTGTCGTTGAAGTGCAGCCCGTTGCGCCACGACTGCCGGCCCAGCCCGGACGCCGGCGTTCCCGCCGAGGCGGCCCCTGCCAGCACTGCCGACAGCGCGACGCAGCAGGCCACGACGACGCCCCGGCGCACCATGAGGCCAGACTAGAAGCGCCATGCAAACTCGACGCGCCGCTCTGGCAGCGACCACCGCAGCGCTGCTCGCGGTGACGGCACCCGCCGCCGGGCGAGCCGACGCGGGGCGCGCCGCAGGCCGGGTGCTCCCGAGCCACCTGCGCGGTGTCGGCGACGCGAGCCAGGTGGTCGAGGTGGTCAACGGCGGGTACGGCGAGACCACCGCGCTCGTTCGAGCGTTCGAGGTGCGCGACGGCACGTGGCGACAGGTCTTCGGACCGTGGACAGCCAACGTCGGCTACAACGGCTTCGCCCCGCCGGGCCAGAAGCGTGAGGGCGACGGCCGCACACCGAGCGGGTCCTTCGGCTTCTCCTTCTTCTTCGGAGTGGACCGCCGGCCCAGTGGCATCCGCTTCCCGTGGCGGCACGCCTACTCCTACGACTACTGGGACGACGACCCGGCAAGCCCGCGCTACAACGAGTGGGTCGACACCCGCAGGCACTCCGCCGGCCGCGACCCCGAGCCGATGCTCGACCTGCCGTCGTACCAGGACGCCGCGGTGATCGCCTACAACGTCCGCCGAGTGCCGGGGCGTGGCAGCGCCATCTTCCTGCACGTCACACATCACGACGCGACGACCGGGTGCGTGTCGCTGCCCCGGCCGGACGTGATCGCGCTGCTGCGCTGGCTCGATCCGGCCGACCACCCGCGAATCGTCATGGGAACCGCCGCTACCGTGACGCGGTGACCGCAGCCGACACCGCCACACCAAAGACCGGCCCGCTCAAGGGCATCAAAGTCATCGAGCTCGCCGGCATCGGGCCGGCGCCGTACGCCTGCATGCTGATGTCGGACCTCGGTGCCGAGGTGCTGCGGTTGGAACGCTCCCGCGGCGGGATCATGGGCGCGATCGCGGGCTTCGACGTCCTGTCGCGCGGCCGGCGCTCGGTCGCCATCGACCTCAAGGCCCCCGGGGCGCGCGACCTCGTGCTCGATCTCGTCAAGCAGGCCGACGTGCTCATCGAGGCGTTCCGGCCCGGCGTCGCCGAGCGACTCGGCCTCGGGCCCGAGGACTGCCGGGGAGCCAACCCGAGGCTGGTCTACGCCCGGATGACCGGGTGGGGGCAGACCGGGCCGCTCGCCGACCGGGTCGGGCACGACATCAACTACGCGTCGATCACCGGCGCGATCGCCGCGGTCGGAGAGAAGGGCCGCAAGCCCGTGCCGCCGCTGAACCTGGTCGCCGACTTCGGCGGCGGGTCGATGTTCGCGGTGATGGGGATCCTCGCGGCGCTGATCGAGCGCACCACCAGCGGCGAGGGTCAGGTCATCGACGTGGCCATGGTCGACGGGGTCACCAGCCTGCTGTCGATGGCGCACGGCCAGCAGGCGGCCGGCATGATGCCGGACGCCCGCGGCAGCAGCCTGCTCGACGGCGGCGCGCCGTACTACGACACCTACCTGTGCTCGGACGGCGAGTACATGTCGGTCGGCGCGATCGAGCCGCAGTTCTTCGAGGCGCTCAAGCAGACCCTCGACCTGCCCGACCTGCCCGGTCAGGGCGACCACGCGAACTGGCCGAAGATGCGCGAGATGATCGCCGCGAAGTTCGCCACCAAGACCCGCGAGGAGTGGACCGCGATCTTCGACGAGGTCGACGCCTGCGTCGCGCCGGTCTACTGGTTGTCCGAAGCCAAGACCCATCCGCACCTGGTGGCCCGCGGCACCCTCACCGACGTCAACGGCATCTACCAGCCCTCACCGGCGCCGCGGTTCTCCCGCACCCCCGGCCAGGTGGGGCATCCGGCCCAGACGCCGGGCACCGACACCGTCGAAGCCCTCACCGACTGGGGGGTCGCCAAGGACGACCTCAACCGCCTGCTGGCGGCCGGCGTCGTCACCCAGGCCCAACCCGACCCTTCCTCGACGTAGCGCACCAACGGGTCAGGTGCGCCAGATGAGGACCAAGGCGCGGTCGTCGCTGGCGTTGGGCGAGGTCTCGTCGAGCAGCCGCTGCGCGGCGCCGTCGAAGCCGCTCGGGATGAGCCGCTCGGCCGCGCCGAGCAGCCGGTCGATGCCGACCGCGAGATCGCGCCCCGGCACCTCCACCAGCCCATCGGTGTAGAGCAGCAGCGCGTCGTAAGGCTTGAGCTGGCCTTCGACCGACCCGAACTCGGCGTCGTCGAGCAACCCCAGCACGGTGCCTTCCGGCTCGACCAGCCCCCACGTCCCGGTCCCGCCCGAGTAGTGCACCGCGGGCAGGTGGCCGGCGTTGGTGATCCGGTAGCGGCCGGTGGCGAGCTCGATCGTCAGGTGCAGCGCGGTGGCGAAGCCCTCCATCCATTCCTGGCGGACGAGGTACTGGTTCGCGCCGGCCAGGAACTGGTCCGGGCGCACCGAGCCGAGCAACCCGCCCAGCGCCCCGGAGAGCAGGAGTGCCCGCGTGCCCGCGTCGAGGCCCTTGCCGGACACGTCGACCAGCACGAGCTCGAGCGATCGCCCGCCGTCCGTGAGCCCGGCGAGCAGGAAGTCACCGCCGAAGCTGGCTCCGCCGGCCGACTGCTGCTCGACCTCGGCGCACCAACCCGCGGGCAGCGACGGCATCTCGCCTTGCAACCGGAGCCGGTCGCGAAGCTCGAGCAGCATCGCCTCGCCGCGGCCCGCGGACAGGCCGAGCCGCTGCCGGTCGCTGGACTGCTTGAGCGCGATGGCGGCGACGATGGCCACGACGATGTAGACGCCGGGTCGCACCGTGCTGCTGCCGACCCCGGCGTTCTCGGCGACGATCACCGCGAATGCGCCGACGATCACCCCGCCCAGCGAGACCGGCCCGAGCAGCAGGCCACCGAGGATCACCGGTACGACGGTGGTGGTCGGTGGGAACGCGACCGCGCCGACCTGGGCGTTGAGGACCAGACATAGGACGTCGAGCAGCAACACCACGCCGAGCACGATGCGCTGGTCGCGGACGGACTCCGGAGCGGTCAGCATGCTCAGCCTGCGCCGAGCCCGCTCCGCAACCGGTGCCCGCTGCTGCTCCGGATGGCCCATCACCGCTGACCCTAACGGGCGGCGGTTATCTCGGTCAGCGGTTTGGGCGCGTCACGTCGCCGGCGGCAGGTCCTCACGCCGCGGCGGCAGCTCACCGGTCGCCTCGTACTCGCTGAGCAGACCGATCCGCCGGACGTGCCGCTCCGCGCCGCTGAACGGTGTCGCGACGAACGCCTCCGCGTAGCTGATCGCGGCCGCCCCGTCGTACATCCGCGCGCCCAGGCTCAGCACGTTGGCGTCGTTGTGCTCGCGCGCCAGCTGCGCGGTCTCGACGCTGAACGCCACCGCGCAGCGGACGCCGCGAACCTTGTTCGCCGCGATCGCCTCGCCGTTGCCCGACCCGCCGATCACGATGCCGAGGCTGCCCGAGTCGCCCATCACCTTCGTGCCCACCAGCAGGCAGTACGGCGGGTAGTCGTCGGAGTCGCGCAGCACCTCCGGGCCGCAGTCGACCGGCTCGTGGCCGAGCTCGGCCAGCCGCTCGATCAACCGGGCCTTGAGCGCGAAGCCGGCATGGTCGGACCCGAGATACACCCGCATGCGCGCAGTATCCCGAAGCGTCCGACTCCCGGTTACAGCTGCATCGACTTCGGCTGCAGGAACTCCTCGATGCCGTAGCGGCCGAGCTCGCGCCCGATGCCGGAGCGCTTGTAGCCGCCGAACGGGGCGATCGGGTTGAACGATCCGCCGTTGACGTCGACCTGACCGGTCTTCATCTTCTTGGCGAAAGCGATCGCCTTGTCCTGGTCTCCCGCCCACACCGCGCCGGCGAGGCCGTACTGCGAGTCGTTGGCGATCCGCAGCGCCTCCTCCTCGTCGGAGTAGGAGATGATCGACAGCACGGGCCCGAAGATCTCCTCCTGGGCGATGGTCATGTCGGTCGTGACGTCGGCGAACACGGTCGCGCTGACGAAGTGGCCCTTCTCGTGCGGCCGCTCGGCGCCGCCCACGACCACCCGGGCGCCTTCAGCGATCCCCTTCTCGATGTAGCCGACCACCCGCTCGCGCTGCGCGCCCGAGACCAGCGGCCCGAGCCGGGTGGCGTCGTCGAGCGGGTCGCCGGTGACGTACGCCGCCGCGCCCTCTGCCGCGATCTGCACGGCCTCGTCGTACTGCGACTCGTGCACGAGCATCCGGGTCCAGGCGGTGCAGGTCTGGCCGGAGTTGATGAAGCAGTTGGCGAGCCCGACCTTGACCGCCTTCGTCAAATCCGCGTCGGGCAGGATGACGTTCGCACTCTTGCCACCGAGCTCGAGCGCGATCTTCTTCACTGTCGCAGCGCCGAGCTCGGCGACCCGCGTACCGGCGCGGGTGGATCCGGTGAACGACACCATGTCGACGTCGGGGTGCGACGCGATCGCCTCACCGACCGTCGGGCCGTAGCCCGTGACGAGGTTGACCACGCCCGCCGGCAGGCCGATCTCGTGGATGGCCTCGAAGAGGATGTACGCCGACAGCGGCGAGACCTCGCTGGGCTTGAGGACGACCGTGCAGCCGGCGGTCAGCGCGCCGCCGATCTTCGCCGTCACCTGGTGCAGCGGGTAGTTCCAGGGCGTGATCGCCCCGACGACGCCCACCGGCTCGAGCACGACGGTCGAGTTGCCGATCTGCTCGGTCCACTTGATCTCACCGACGCTGCTCGCCGCCGTCGCGATGTCCGACAGCGGCAGGCCCGCCTGCACCAGCTGCGCGAACTTCAGCGGAGCGCCCATCTCGGCGGAGATCGTGCGCGCGATCTCGTCCATCCGGCTTGCCATCGCCTCTTGCAGCCGGGTCAGGAACTTCGCCCGCTCCTCGGGCGCGGTCTGCGACCAGCTGTCGAATGCGGCGCGAGCCGCCGCGACCGCACGGTCGACGTCAGCGGCGGTGCCCGACGGGACCTTGCCGATGATCTCCTCGGTCGCCGGGTTCTCGACCTCGATGAAGTCGGTGCCACTGGGAGCGACCCACTGGCCATCGATGTAGAAGGTGTCGCGGGTGATCGTCTCGGTCATGCCGCTGAGCGTATGCCCAGCCTTCCAAGCTGGCTATGCGGGTTCGATTCCCGTCACCCGCTCCAGCTGAAGTGGCAGGTCAGGCGGATCCCGATCGTTCACCGAGCCCTACGTACTTGGTCCTTCGGACCCTCTTGAAAGACCATTTTCGTTGGGCTCGACGATTTCGGCGGCCGTTGTGTCTTGTGATTGGTCCGGCTTGGTGACTAGAATCCTAGTCATGGAGACCTTGCCGCTTGCCACCGTGAAGGCGCAACTGTCGAGTTTGGTCGACCAGGTGGAGGACACACACCAGCGCGTTGTGATCACCCGCAACGGCAAGCCCGCCGCGATGCTCATCAGCCTGGATGACATCGAGGGCTTGGAAGAGACCCTCGAGATCCTCTCCGACAACGAGACGATGAAGCAGATCAGGCAATCGCATGCCGACATCAAGGCGGGTCGAGTCGAGACCCTCACCAAGGAAGACGCGCACAAGCTGATCAATCGCGGCCGTTAAATGCCGCCGGTCTACCGGATCGAGTGGACCGCCACCGCCAAACGCGGACTGGCCCAGCTTCCGGAGAGGGTCGCTACCGCGCTTGTCGAGTTCATCTACGGACCACTTGCCGAGTCGCCCCATCGCTTCGGCCATGAGTTGCACCTGGAACTCGCCGGGCATCACTCAGCACGCCGCGGAACCTTCCGCGTGATCTACATCATCGATGACGACGATCGACGAGTAGTGATCACCGACGTCAAGCATCGCGGCGATGCCTACCGCCGCCATTAGCCCACGCAGGCGTACCCGGAGACGTACCGCTCGACGTACCCCTGCGTGTTCACTTCGTGCCCGATCTCGCGGATACTGGCGGCGCCCAACAAGCTCGATTGGAGATCGCTTGAGATGACTGCCTGCGCACACCAGCGCAGCAGTCGGTCAGGGATCGCCGGTCCTGTCGCTTCCAAGCTGGCTATGCGGGTTCGATTCCCGTCGCCCGCTCTGCATGAAGTGCCAGGTCAGGCGGTTGCTGTCGTTCACCGAGCCCTACGTACTTGGTCCTTCGGACCCCCTTGAAAGACCATTTTCGTTGGGCTCGGCGGCCCACGCAGGCGTACCCGACGCCTGCCGCTCGACGTACCCCGAGACGTACCCCGACGGGTTCACTTCGTGCCCGATTTCACGGCGGATGTCAGGCCAAGCTCCGCAGCGGGGCCTGCCGCGATCGGCGCATAGAGCAGCGACACGCGCCAGTCCAGCCCAACGCTTCGGACCGGGCTCGGACTCCCTCGAGACGTCCGTATGTTGGCCTCGGTGGTCGAAGGCTGGCTAGTCGAATGTCGGGCGCTCGTCCCTGCTGCGTTTGATCTCGTAGAAGCCTGGGGTGTTCGCGACCAGCAGCACGCCGTCCCAGAGCTTCCCGGCTGCCTCGCCCTTCGGTGCGGGCGTCACGACGGGACCGAAGAACGCCGACTCGCCCACCCGGATGACCGGCGTACCGACGTCCATGCCGACCAGCGAGATGCCCTGCTCGTGCGAGGCCCGGACCGCGTCGTCGTACGACGTGTCGTCCCAGGCGTCGATCAGCTCGGCGGGCAGACCGGCATCGGCGAGCGCCGCCGCGACCGTCTCGCGGTTGTTCTCCTCCTGGCCGGGGTGGAACCGGGTGCCGATCGCGGTATAGACGGCGCCGAGCACGTCGTCGCCGTCGGCCTGCGCCGCGGCGATGCAGACCCGGACCGGCCCCCACGCCTTGCGCATCAGCTCGTTGTACTTCTCTCCGAGGTCGCGGCCCTCGTTGAGCACAGCGAGGCTCATGACGTGCCAGCGGACCTCGACGTCGCGGACCTTCTCGACCTCGAGCATCCAGCGCGAGGTGAGCCACGCCCACGGGCAGAGCGGATCGAACCAGAAGTCGGCGATCGTTGTCATCGCAACTACTTTAGCCCCGCGAGCGCCGTGCCAAACTCGGGGAGGTGCCCGCCGAGAACCTGACCCGTGACGAGGCTGCCGCCCGCAGCCGCCTGCTCGACGTCTCCACCTACGACGTCCATCTCGATCTGACGACCGCCAAGGACGAGCCCCAGCACTTCCTGTCGACCTCGACGGTGAGCTTCACCTGCCGCGAGGCGGCCGCGACGACCCACATCGACATCACCGCCGACCGGATCGTGTCGGCCACCCTGAACGGCGAACCGCTCGACACCGCCACTGCCTTCACCGGCCGGCGGCTCACCGTGTCGCCCGCCGAGGGGCCGAACGAGCTCCAGGTCGTGGCCTGGTGCGTCTACTCCCGCTCCGGCGAGGGACTGCACCGCTTCGTCGACCCCGTCGACAAGGAGGTCTACCTCTACACCCAGTTCGAGACCTTCGATGCGCACCGGATGTTCGCCTGCTTCGACCAGCCGGACCTGAAGGCCAGCTTCCGGTTCGTGGTGGACGCTCCCGAGGAGTGGCTGGTGCTGTCGAACATGCCGTCGGACAGTGCCGACGGTCACCACGTGTTCGAGCCGACGCCGGTGCAGTCGACCTACATCACCGCCATCGTGGCCGGCAGGTACGAAGGCGTCACGGCCGAGCACGACGGGATCCCGCTCGGCGTCTACTGCCGCAAGTCGCTCGTGCAGTACCTCGACGCCGACGACATCATCGAGATCACCCGGCAAGGCTTCGACGCCTACCACCAGCTGTTCGAATCCCGCTACCCGTGGCCGAAGTACGACCAGGTCTTCGTGCCCGAGTTCAACGCCGGAGCGATGGAGAACGCCGGCTGCATCACCTTCACCGAGCAGTACGTCTTCCGGTCGCGGCAGACCGACGCGTCGTACGAGCGACGTGCCGTGACGGTGCTCCACGAGATGGCCCACATGTGGTTCGGCGACCTGGTGACGATGAAGTGGTGGGACGACCTGTGGCTCAACGAGTCGTTCGCCGAGTACGTGTCCACCCACGTCACGGCGCTGCACACCCGCTGGCCTGACGCGTGGACGTCCTTCTGCAACATCGAGAAGACGTGGGCCTACCGGCAGGACCAGCTGGTCACGACCCATCCGATCGCCGCGGACATCGTCGACATCGAGGCGGTGCTGACCAACTTCGACGGCATCACCTATGCCAAGGGCGCGTCCGTGCTCAAGCTGCTGTCGCACTGGGTCGGTGAGGACACGTTCTTCGCAGCGACCCGCGCGTACTTCTCCCAGCACGCTTACGCCAACACGACCTTGCCGGACTTCCTGTCGGCGCTGGAGACGGCCAGCGGCCGCGACATGTCCGCCTGGGCGAAGGAATGGCTGCAGACGTCCGGGGTCAACACGCTGCGACCGTCGTTCGAGGTCGACGACGAGGGCCGGTTCAGCTCTTTCGCCGTCGAGCAGACCGCCATCCCCGAGCACCCGACGTTGCGCTCGCACCGGGTGCGGATCGGGCAGTACGCCGACGGCCCCGACGGCCTTCGTCGTACCGGCCAGATCGAGGTCGACGTGACGGGCGCCCGTACCGAGGTGCCCGAGCTGGTCGGAGTGGCGCAGCCGGACCTGCTGCTGCTCAACGACGACGACCTCACCTACGCGAAGATCCGCCTCGACGACCACTCGTGGCAGACGCTGGTGTCCTCGATCGGCCGACTGGACGACCCGCTGGCCCGAGCGCTGTGCTGGACGGCGGCGTGGGACATGACCCGCGACGCCGAGGTCAGCGCGGGCGACTACCTCGACTTGGTGCTGAACGGGATCGGCCACGAGACCGAGGTCGGCACGGTGGAGGCACTGCTGCGGCTGGCGAGCCAGGCGATCGACCCGTACGGCGACCCGGCGCGCGCGGATGAGCGACGGCGGCGGTTCGCCGAGCGCATCTTCGAGCTGCTCGACGCCAGCGAGCCCGGCAG
The DNA here is from genome assembly GCA_035550055.1 of Mycobacteriales bacterium. Taxonomy (NCBI): domain Bacteria; kingdom Bacillati; phylum Actinomycetota; class Actinomycetes; order Mycobacteriales; species Mycobacteriales bacterium. The sequence continues at coordinate 29,206 of DASZRO010000005.1, forward strand.
CGGGCTTCAGCTCGCCTATGCGAGAGCGGCCGCCACCAACGCGATGGAGGACGCACAGCTGGCACGCATCGAGGCGCTGCTGTCGGGCGAGGAGGCAATCGAGGGTCTCGTCGTGGACACCGATCTTCGCTGGTTGCTGCTGCGCCGGCTGGTCTCGAAAGGCCGAGCCACGGCGGACGCGATCGACGCGGAGCTCGCTCGCGACGACACCGCGGCCGGCCGCCGCTTCGCGCTGACCCTGCGTGCGGCTGCGCCCAACGCCGAGGCCAAGGCGGCGGCCTGGCGGTCGATGGTCGAGGAGGACACCCTGCCCAACGCGGAGCTCGCCGCCACGATCGCCGGGTTCGTCAGCTTCGAGCAGCGCGACCTGCTGGTGCCCTACCTCGACCGCTACTTCGCCTCGATCGGCGACATCTACCGCAGCCGGTCGCACGAGATGGCGGAGCAGGTGATCGCCGGCCTTTACCCGATGTGGGTCAGCGAGACCTCGACGCTCGACCGGACCGAGGCGTACCTGCGCGACGAGCAGCCGGGCGCTGCGCTTCGGCGCACCCTGATGGAGTCCCGCGACGCACTCGCCCGAGCGCTACGCGCCCGCGACTTCGACGTCGCGTCCGCCAAGGCCGGGTGACTATCCGGTCCAGTCGGCACTCATCGCGAAGTCGGTCGCGATCACCGTGGCGATCCGGCCCACGCTTGTCGGGTCGAGCAGCACCAAGCCGAGTTCGCGGTCGTGCAGCAACGACGCGTCGGTGAGGTTCTCCGAGCCGACGAATGCGACGCGGTGGGGTGTCCCCGCGTCGATGGCGAACAGCTTGGCGTGCAGGTAGAGCGGCCGCTCGCCGTACATCACGTGTATCTGAACGCCCGCCGCTCGCAGCCGCTCGAACGCCGGACGCCAGTCGTCGGCGTAGGTCATGGCGACCGTCACCCGCACCCCACGCTTCGCCGCGCCGGTGAGGGCGTCCACCACGGAAGGGCTGCTGAGCTCTTCGGACTCGAGCGCGACCGACACGCGGGCGTGTGAGATGAGGGAGAGCAGGTCGGCCGACGACTGTCCCGGGCTCCACACCAGGTCGTCTGCCGCGGGAGTGGCCGAACCGCCGCCGCGGAGGTCGGCGGCGAAGACCGACTCGATCGCCGCGACGTCGGCGGGGTCGCGATCGACGACCGCGACGTCACGGGTCGTCGCGTAGTACTGGCTCGTCAGGTTCAGCGACATGACGACCGCGATCGCGCCGTCGACGACGAACGCCTTCTCGTGCGTCGCGAAGAACCTCCCCGACGACCACTCGACGAGTACGCCGCGGCTGCGCAGGAACTCATACGCCGGTGAGTTGCGGGCCTGCTCGAGCCGGCCGTCAAGGATCACGCGCACCCGCACGCCTCGCGCCGCGTCGGCCGCGAGCAACGACTCGGCCGTCGGGTCCGACAGCTCGTACATCGTGAGGTCGAGGCTGCGCCGCGGCGAGGCCAGCAGGTCGTCGATGCCCGACATGCCGTCGTCGGGCTCGACGATGACCCGATCCCCCGCGGCGGCGGCCGGCGCGACGATCGGCAGCACCGGATGCCGAACGGCGCCGCCAGTGTCACGATGCCAGGCGGCCAGGCAACAGGCAGCCAGCAGCACCGCAATCAGCCCACGACGTCGGCGCACCGCGTCACCGTCCCGTCGGGGACCGACAGGTTCCCGCAGCGGGTCAGCGTGCTGTGGACCGCGCCGCGGACTTCCTGGCGGGTGTGGACTTCTTGGCGGCCGTCTTCTTCGCCGGAGCCGTCTTCTTGGCCGCCGTCTTCTTGGCCTGCGCCGCCTTCTTGGCAGGGCTGCGCTTGACCGGCGGGTCGGTCTGCTCCGGGTCCGGCGGGTCGCCGCCGAGTGGCTCGATTCCGGGCGCGCCCAACGATGACGCGTCGCCCCGCGGCGGCGACTCGCCGCCGGTCGCCAGCGAGTAGATGACCGCATAGAGCACCGCAACGACCGGCACGGCGAGAACCGCTCCCGCGAGTCCCTCGATGACCGTGCCGGCCGCGATCGAGACCGCGACCGCCAGTGGGTGCAGCCGCACGTATCGACCGACCAGGAACGGCTGCAGCACGTGCGCCTCGATCTGGTTGTCGATGATGAAGATGCCGATCAGCACGACCCCGAGCACCCAACCCTGGGTGACGAAGGTGACGGCGACCGCCAGCGCACCGAACCCGATCGAGCCCACGATGGGCAGGAAGCTGCCGACGAAGATCAGCAGCGCGAGCGGCGCGACGAGCGGCACGCCCATCGCCCCCAGTGCGATGGCGGCGACCACCCCGTGCACCAGCGCGATGATGAAGGTGCCGTGCACGAAGCCCGACAGCCGGCCCCAAGCCTGTTCGCCCGCCGCCTGCGCACGCGCCCGGCCGCGCGGCGGCAGCAGCCGCACGAACCAGTTCCAGATGTTGTGGCCGTCGTAGAGCAGGAAGAAGGTCATGAAGAACCACAAGACGGCGCCGGCGAGGATCTCGCCGACCGTCGTGATCCCGTTGAGCGCTCCCGAGGCGACGGCCGACTGGTGCTTCTGCAGGAAGTCGGTGATCGTCTTCTGGATGCTCGACGTGGACGAGGACTTCAGGTGCAGGTTGTGGGTCAGGAAGTGCTGGAACTTCGTGACCGCGGCGTTCACCTGGCTGACGAGGTCGGAGTACTGGCTGACCGCGCGGTTGACGACGAAGATGCCGACGCCGACGGTGATGATCCCGACGACGATGACGGTCAGCCAGGTGGCGAGCGCCCGGGGCGTGCCGCGCTTGGCCAGCCAGTTGACGATCGGGTAGGCGAGCGCGGTTGCGAACAGCGCCGCGAAGAACGGGAGTACGACGAAGTACAGGACGTTGATGAACTTCAGCAGCTCGACGACGGCGAAGCCGAGGATGATCAGCCGCCAGGCCCAACCGGCGAGATCCTCCAGCACCGGCGGCACAGGCATCGGTGACCGACGTCGATCTCCCCCGGGTTCGGTCATCTAGACGGGCTTACCCGCAGCTTCCGCCAGCATTCGCACGCCGGTCACGATTCCGCCGGCGAGGTCGCCCCCGGTGAACGCGGCGGACATCGACAACGCGGCGAGTGCGCACGCCCGGTCGGTGAGCCGGCGCGCCGCCGCCTCACCGGTGACGATCTCCAGGTAGCGGTCTGCCGGAGAGGTCACGACGAGGACGGTGTCGGTGGCCGCCGCGCCGAACTTGGCGTGCATCGCCTCGGCGGCGTCCCGCATGTCGCCTTCGACGTCGCCGACGTAGACCGAGAACCGCAGCCCGGTTTCGGCACTCGCGACCGAGAGGACGTGCTCGATGTCGGCGTACTGCTCGTTGGTGAACGGCTCACCACTCGGCACTTGCGCCACCTCGCGTGCCGGCGGCGGGCGCGGCCTCGCCGTCGTCCTGGGGCCCGTTGAACCACCGCGCGCCGAACTCCCACGGCCGGCCGGGGCGGTATCGCGGGCGCGACAGCGCGGAGGGCAGCAGCGCCAGGCCGCCGATGACCAGGAACGCCCCGAGCGGGATGACCACGAAGTAGAACAGGGTCAGCCCGACGCCGAGGGACGGGTTGTGGGTGGAGCCGCCGTCGTCGCGGTGCAGGGCGAGCGCCGGCGCGGCAGCGGTCAGCACCGGCACCGCAGCGCCCAGCGCGACGGTGACGGTTCGGGCGAGCAGGCGCCTGGTGCGGTTCCTCACGATCGTGAACTTATCGAACCCCGGCCGTTCACCAGCACTCGGGACGCCGTGACGCCCACGGTGTCGCGGCTTCGAGCTGGGCGGCCAGCCGCAGCAGCGTGGCCTCGCCGTACGGTCGGCCGACCAGCTGGATCCCGATCGGAAGGCCTGACGCCGTCCAGTGCAACGGCAACGTCACCGCCGGCTGCCCGGACATGTTGTACGGCGAGGTGAACGGCGTGAAGCGCTTCTGCGCCTCGAAGTCCGCCGCCGGGTCGTCGTCGTTGCGCAACGCGCCGACGAGGACCGGGGGCTGCGCCAGCGTCGGAGTGAGCACCGCGTCGAACCCGGCGGTGGCCACCAGCTCGGCGCGCGTCGCAGCGCGCAGCCTCCCGAGCGCGGCGTAGATCTGCTCGCCGGTCGTGGCCCGACCGCGGTCGCGCAGCCACCGCGTGATGGGACGGGCCCGCGCCTCCTCGTCGGGTTCGAGCGGCAAGGAGAGAAAGTCCTGCGACCACACGACCTCGAACGCTTCGACCAGATCGCCCGGATAGCTCGTGGTGTGGTCGACGACCTCGTGACCGAGCGAGTCGAGCAGCCGGCTGGCCGCGTCATAGGCGGCGAGGCAGTCCGGGTGCACCGGCCCGTCGGCGATCACCGGTCGCGTGTAGCGGCCGATCCGCAACCGTCCCGGGGACTCCTCGCACGCCGCGAGGAACGACGTCGCCGGCGGCGGCGCCCAGTGCCAGTCGCCGGCACCCGGCCCACTCATCGCGTCCAACATCGCGGCGGCGTCCCGCACGGTTCGGGCGAGCGGACCTTGGACGCCGAGGCCGCTGATCTCCGGCGAGACGGGCCCGTTCGAGACCCGGCCGCGCGAGGGCTTGACGCCGACGAGCCCGCAGACGCTGCCCGGGATGCGGATCGAACCGCCCGCGTCGCTTCCCTGCGCGGCCGGCACCAAGCCGCTGGCGACAGCGGCGGCAGCCCCGCCGCTCGACCCGCCGGCGGAGCGTTCGAGGTCCCACGGCGTGCGCGCCGGCGGCGCGATGTCGGGCTCGGTGTAGCAGGGTGAGCCGAACTCAGGAGTGTTGGTCTTGCCGAGGAAGACCGTGCCGGCGGCCCGCAGCTTCGCGGTGACCGCGTCGTCCGCGTCCGGCACCCTGCCCGACGGCCAGATCGCGGTGCCGAAGCGGGTCGGTACGCCGGCGACCGCGTTGAGGTCTTTGATCGCCGTGGGGACACCGTGCAGGGGCGGGAGGTCGGCCCCGTTCGTCACGGCGTGCTCCGCGGCGTGGGCGTCGGCGAGCGCCGACTCAGCCGTGACGGTGACGAAGCCGCCGACGGCGTCGCTGAGTCGCTCGATGCGGCCGAGGTAGTACTCGACGAGCTCCACCGGCGACACCGACCGGCGCCGGACTGCCGCGGCCTGTTCGAGCAGCGTCAGGTCGTGCAGCTGCGACACGGCAGCTCTACGCGCCGCTGCCTGGTGTCACCGGGGTGACCGAGGTCGCTCCTGCGGCCGTCGTGCAGATCGCCGCGGCGTAGGAGATCGTGAGGGCGCCGTAGTCGCCCGGCGGGTAGACCTGCAGCTTCGACGAGGTCGCCTGCTGGCAGCCGGACGCGGAGAAGTTCCCGGTGTCGGGCAACCCGAGCTGGGCGTTCGCCGTACCGTGCGGCGCGAGGGTCACCACGCCCTCCGCACCGCCGGTGTGCGTCGCAGGAACCCCGAGCTGCTTGCCGGCGGCGTCGAGGAACGACACGCCCGGGTAGCCGTAGAGGGTGCACGGCTTCGAGCCGGTGTTGGTGAACACGAGGGACACGTACGACGTGCCGGCTGCGCCCTGCCCCTGCCCGACCGACAGCGACAGGCTGCCGGTGGCGCACGTCTGCGTCGCCTTGATCGTCGTCGGAAAGGTCGGCGTGAGGCTCGGCGACGGCGAGGGGGTCGCGGACGCTGACGGGGTCGTCGACGCCGACGTGCTGACCGACGGCACTCCGGTCGGGGTGCCGCCGGACGGGGTGCCGCCGTTCGACGAGCCGCCGCTGCAGCCGGCTGCGGCGAGGACGGCAACCGCAGCGAGGAGGATGCGGGTGTTCACGCCACCGACCCTAGGCGGTCGCGGCTTCGGCGTCGTACCCGTCGTCACCCAGGTACGGGCGCCACTGCGGGTCCATCCGGCCCGTGCCGAGCACCCGCCAGGCGATTCCGGTCGGCGCGGCCGGCTGGCGCGGCATCCGCCATCCGAGCTCGGAGATCGCCCGGTCGGCCTTGGTGTGGTTGCAGCGGCGGCAGCACGACACCACGTTCTCCCACACGTGGCTGCCGCCACGGCTGCGCGGGACCACGTGGTCGATGCTGGTCGCCGGGGCCAGGCAGTACACGCACCGGCCACCGTCGCGGGCGAACACCGCGCGGCGGGTCAGCGGGACCGGACCGCGATACGGGACACGCACGAACCGCGCCAGTCGTACGACGAGGGGCAGTCGCAGACTCAGCCGCTCGCTGTGCAGCACCTCGTCGGCGGATTCGACGGCGACCGCCTTGCCGGTCAGCACCAACACCACGGCTCGCCGCTGCGAGACCACGCACAAGGGCTCATAGGTCGCGTTGAGAACGAGCGCGTGAGCCACCGGGTGCCTCCCAAACTTGGGCTCAGCGTAGCCCGACCATGACGCGAACGGCGGGTACCAGAATGGGTGGCGTGATGGAAGCGCCCGGCCCGCAGCCGATCTCGATCGAAGGTGTCGACTCGGCGGCGACCTTCTACGACGCGGTCGGCGGCCACGACACCTTCGAGCGTCTGGTGAGTGGCTTCTACGCCCGCGTCGCGAACGACCCGGTCCTCGTCGAGATCTACCCGCAGGACGACTGGGCCGGCGCCGCGCAGCGGTTGCTGCTCTTCCTCGAGCAGTACTGGGGCGGACCGCGCACCTACTCCGAGACGCGAGGCCACCCACGGCTGCGTGCCCGGCACGTGCCGTTTCGCATCGACGCGGTTGCGCGTGATCACTGGCTGGCCCACATGCGGGCCTCGCTCGACGACGTCGCGTTGCCCGCGGAGGCCGACGAGATCCTGTGGTCCTACCTGACCAACGCCGCCGACGTGCTCGTCAACAGCGACTGAGCCGAGGCCGTCGGGGGACGTCATGGCGTCGTCGTGACGAGGCGCACGCCGAGAGCGTGCAGCGCGAGGGTGACGGGTGTGAAGTAGAACGGGCACCTGCCGGGCCTGGCCTGGCCGCCGGAGAGGATCCCCACGGCGTAGGCGACGCCGCCGCGCCGGATGAACACCGGCGAGCCGGAGTCCCCCTTGGCCGAGGTGCACGTGGCTGCCGTGGCGCGCCACTCGTTGCTGATCGCGATCTTGGCGTGGGCGCGGGAGGAGCTGAACGCGACCGTCTGCGGCCAGCCGACCACGGTGTAGCCGCAGTGCTCTCCCGTCGCGGCGCCGGAGTAGCAGACGTGCTCCCCCGCTTTGACCGTTGCGGTCCCGACCACCGGGATCGACCGCCGCGACGTCATGCCGCCGGTGAAGACGGCCGGTTGGGCGGTGATCCCGGCGGCGAGCCGGACGAACGCGCTGTCCCCCGACTCGCCGACCGTGTAGCTCGACGCCGACACCGTCCCGAGCAGGTCGCCGGGCTCCGTGTCGTCGCCGGAGAGCCGCTCGGTCTGATGCACGAGGTAGGCCGGTCCGCCGGTCAGTGTCGACAGGCAGTGACCGGCCGTGAGCATCCCGAGCGCGTGCGTGCTGACCGAGCGGACCGCGAAGGAGACGGTGCACCCGCTGCCGGACTCCTCGCTGGCATGGCTGCTCCACACATAGATGTCACCGCCGGCGATGCCGACGCCGCTGTCGCGGCTCTGCCGGCCTGCCGGCGTCACTGCCGCGGCGGGCGCGGCGGCCGATGCGAGCATCGGTGCAACGACGGTCGCGGCGAGGCAGGCCGCGAGGAGTCGACGCCTCACGCCGCCGCCCGGTGACCGACGGCGAAGGTCCGGGTGAACGGGAAGACCGTCCCGGCCGGTCCGGCCGGATAGGCCTCACGCAGCCCGGCGCCGCAGTCGGCGAGGAACTCCTCGGTGGCCGCCGGGTCCCCGTCAAGTGCGGTGAGGGCCGGTCGAAGCGCGGTTCCCTTCACCCAGTCCAAGACCGCGTCGTCACCGTGCAACAGGTGCAGGTACGTCGTCTGCCACACGTCGGGTTCGAGGCCGGCCGCGGCGAGCACCGCGAGATAGTCCTCGGGCGCCGCGACGCGGGCCTCCACCCGGCGGGCGTCAGCGAGCCGGTCGCGCCACCTCGGCGAGGAGCACACGTCTCGGATCACCCGATGGGAGGGAGCGTCGAAGTTCGCCGGGACACCGAACGCGAACGCCCCGCCCGGAGCTACCGAACCGGCGATGCGCTCGATCAGGCCCAGCTGGTCGGGAAGCCACTGGAACACCGCGTTGGACACGACCACGTCCGGCGCGCCGTCGGGGTGCCAATCCCGCAAATCGGCGCACACGTAGGTCAAACGATCAAACCGCCCCGAAGTCTCGGCCGCGGCCGCGATCATTTCGGGCGAGCTGTCGACGCCGACCACCGCGGCGTGCGGCCAGCGCCGCGCCAGCGTCGCGGTGAGGTTGCCGGGACCGCAGCCGAGGTCGACGACGAGCCGCGGGGCCTGCACCCGGACCCGCGCCAGCAGGTCGAAGAACGGCCGGGACCGTTCGTCGGCGTACCGCAGGTACTGCCCAGGGTCCCATCCCGGCCCGGCAGCCGCCATCGAGCTCAGTCCCGGGCGAGCCGGCGGTGGGTCACCCGGTGCGGGCGCGCCGCGTCCTCGCCGAGTCGCTCGACCTTGTTGCGTTCGTAGTCGGAGAAGCCGCCCTCGAACCAGTACCAGCGACCTGGCTGCTCCTCGGTGCCCTCCCACGCCAGGATGTGGGTCGCGACCTTGTCGAGGAACCAGCGGTCGTGGCTGATCACGACGGCGCAGCCCGGGAACTCCTCGAGGGCGTCCTCGAGTGAGCGAAGGGTCTCCACGTCGAGGTCGTTGGTCGGCTCGTCGAGCAGCAGGACGTTGCCGCCGGCCTTCAGCGTCAGTGCCAGGTTGAGGCGGTTGCGCTCACCGCCTGACAGCACGCCGGCCGGCTTCTGCTGGTCAGGACCCTTGAAGCCGAACGAAGCGACGTAGGCGCGACTGTTGATGTCGGTCTTGCCCACGATGATGTGGTCGAGGCCGCCGGAGACCACCTCCCACAAGGTGAGCTTCGGGTCGAGGCCGCCGCGACCCTGGTCGACGTAGGAGATCTCGACCGTCTCGCCGATCTTCAGCTCCCCGGCGTCGGGCTTCTCCTCGCCGACGATCGTCTTGAACAACGTCGTCTTGCCGACGCCGTTGGGACCCATGATCCCGACGATGCCGCCGCGCGGCAGCGAGAACGACAGGTCGTCGATCAGCACCCGGTCCCCGAAGCCCTTGGTCAGCCCGACCGCCTCGATGACCTGCGACCCGAGACGCGGGCCCGGCGGGATCTGGATCATGTCGGTCTCGATCGGGGCGCTGCGGTCGGCCTCCGCGACGAGCTCCTCGAAGCGGGCGAGCCGGGCCTTGCTCTTGGCCTGCCGCGCCTTCGGGTTCGAGCGCACCCACTCGAGCTCCCGCTCGATCGCCTTCTTGCGTTTGGCGTCCTTCGCGCCTTCGACCTTGATCCGGGCGGCCTTGGCGTCCAGGTACGTCGTGTAGTTGCCCTCGTAGGGGTAGGCACGGCCGCGGTCGAGCTCGAGGATCCACTCGGCGACGTTGTCGAGGAAGTAACGGTCGTGGGTGACGGCCAGCACCGTCCCGGGATAGGTCGCCAGGTGCTGTTCGAGCCAGTTCACGCTCTCGGCGTCGAGATGGTTCGTCGGCTCGTCGAGCAGCAGCAGGTCGGGCTGTTCGAGCAGGAGCTTGCACAGCGCCACCCGGCGCCGCTCGCCGCCGGACAGGACGGTGACGTCGGCGTCGCCCGGCGGGCAGCGCAGCGCATCCATCGCCATCTCGATGCGGCTGTCGATGTCCCAGCCGCCGGCGTGGTCGATCTGCTCCTGCAGCACGCCCATCTCGGTGCCGAGCTCGTCGGTGTACTCCGTCGCCATCTTCTCGGCGACCTCGTTGAACCGGTCCACCAGCGCCTTCGTCGCCGCAACCGCCTCGTCGACGTTGCCGCGGACGTCCTTGGTCTCGTCGAGCGGCGGCTCCTGCAGCAGGATGCCGACGCTGTAGCCCGGGCTCAGCGTTGCGTCGCCGTTCGAGGCGGTGTCGAGGCCGGCCATGATCTTGAGGACGCTGGACTTGCCCGCGCCGTTCGGACCGACGACGCCGATCTTCGCTCCGGGCAGGAACGACAGCGTGACGTCGTCGAGGATGACCTTGTCGCCGTGTGCCTTGCGGACGTTACGCATCGAGTAGATGTACTGAGCCACGCCGCCAGGCTAGGCGACCTATGCGGCGACCTCGGCAGGGGTCGGCGGCGCCTCCGCGGTCGCGCGCGACGGACGGCGCAGATCGGCCGCGCAGCGGTTGAGGTCCGGCCCCACCACCAGGGCGTCGATCTCGAACTGCGTGCGGTGGACGCCCTTCGTGTCGTCGTACTCCCGGTACAGCAGCCGGCCGTGGACGATGACGCTGTCTCCCTTGCGGAGGGTCGCGAGGACGTGACTGCCGAGGTTTCGCCAGCAGGTGGCATTGATGAACATAGGGTCCATGTCGCGGTACTCGCCGGACTGCTTGTCGAAGCGCCGCGCGTTCGACGCGACGCGGATCTTGACCAGGCTGGCCCCGCTCGCCGTGGTCGTGGCGACGGGGTCAGCAGTGAGATTGCCCTGCACAGTGACGTAGGTCTCCATCGTTCGCTCCGCTCGTCAGTTGGCCGGCCCTCCCCGGCTGCCGTCACCGTCTCGACCTGCGCCGACACGACCGGCCGGGCGGCGCCACCCCTGTTGACGGCCGACCGGACGGCAACGCCTGTGGACGGGTGTGCCAGCGTGTTCGGCATGAGCGAACGCGTTGCGCTGGTCACAGGCTCGACCTCCGGGATCGGGAAGGCGGTCGTCGAGCGGTTCGTCCGCGAGGGGCTGCGGGTCGTGGTCAACTCCACGAAGTCCGTCGAGGCCGGCACTGCGATGGTGGCCGAGCTCGGGGAACGCACGCACTACCTGCAAGGCGACGTGTCCGATCCGGCCGATGCGACCCGGCTCGTCGAGGGCACGGTCGAGCGCTTCGGACGCCTGGACGTGCTGGTCAACAACGCCGGGACCACCGTGCGGATCCCGCACGACGACTTCGAGACGGCCTCGCCCGAGGTGTTCCGCCGGCTCTACGACGTCAACGTCGTCGGCACGTGGCAGGTCACCACCGCCGCGATCCCGCACCTGCGCGAGTCGGGCGCCGGCTGCATCGTCAACGTCGGGTCAGTGGCCGGAGTCCGGCCCACCGGCTCGTCCGTCCCGTACGCCGTCAGCAAGGCGGCTCTGCACCACCTCACCGCCCTGCTGGCGAACACGCTCGCTCCGGCGGTGCGCGTCAACGCGGTGGCTCCGGGCCTGGTCGACACCCCGTGGACGGCGGAGTGGGGCGACCTGCACGAGGCCATCAAGTTCGTCGCGCCGATGCAGCGTGCCGCCGTCCCCGACGACGTGGCCGAGGTCGTCCAGACCTTCGTCGACTCGACCTACGTGACCGGGCAGGTCTGGGTGATCGACGGCGGCCTGAGCCTGCGCTGACCTGCGCTGATCCGGCCGTCGCCCTTCTCAGGGCGCCGAACGCCGGTCGTCAGAGCCCGTCGGTGAGCGCCTGGTGCCCGGCGTTGACCAGCGGTGAGATCCGCGCGGCCATCTCGACGAAGCCGTCACCGATCATCGCCCCCGCCATGCCTCGGGCCGCGACGCCGGCGACGATCACCGCGAGCTTGAAGCAGGCAAAACCGACGTACCACGGCAGCTGCGACAGGTCGCGCCCGCTGCGCGTCGCGTAGCGGTCGAGCAGCTCGCGTCGCTTGGGGAAGCCGGGCAACGTCGTGACGGTCGGCAGGATGCCCGCGGTCAGCTCGCTGGTCTGCTCACCCGCGTCCTGCCAGTAGATGAAGAACAGCCCGAGGTCGGCGAGCGGGTCGCCGAGCGTGGACAGCTCCCAGTCGAGCACCGCAGCGATCGCGCCGGGCGTCACCGGGTCGAGCAGGACGTTGTCCATCCGGTAGTCGCCGTGCACGATCGGGCCGGTCGCCGACTCGGGCACCGCTTCGGACAGCCTGGTTGCCAGCCGGTCGAGGTCGCTGCCGGTCGCCTGGATCGCATCCCGGGTGGCCTCCCATTGCGAGGTCCAGCGCCGGATCTGGCGTTCGAGGTAGCCGTCGGGCCTGCCGTAGTCGGTCAGGCCGACTTCCGACGGCACAACCGCGTGCAGATCGGCCAGGACGTCGATCAGGCCGTTCGCGATCGCGAGTCGCTCCTCCGGCGACGTCGCGTAGCCCTCCGGCAGCGAGTCGCGGACGATGTGGCCGGCGACCCGGTCCATCACGTAGAACGGCGCACCGATGACGTCCTCGTCCCCGCACAGCGCGAGTGTCTTCGGGACCGGTACGGCGGTCGACCACAGCGCCGTCATGACGCGGTGCTCGCGCCCCATGTCGTGGGCGGTCGGCAGCCGGTTCGACAGCGGCGGCCGGCGCAGGACCGCCGTGCCGGCCGACGCGGTGACCCCGAAGGTCAGGTTCGACTTGCCGCCCGCGATCAGCTCGAGGCGGCAGTCACGCCATCCGTCGTCGCCGAGCCGTTCGGCGAGGTAACGGCCGACCGCTTCGTGCGGCACGGCCTGCTCGGTGAGCTCTGCCAGCTGGTCTGTCACGTGGTCATCCTTGCGCCTCAGCCCGAAGACGTGACAGGCGGCTCGGTGAACCGAGCCGCCTGTCACTGGTGGACTTGCTCAGTCCGTGGGGATCCCGTTCGCCGGCGCGGTCGGCTGCGCCGTGGTGTACGGCGTGATCGGACCGCTGCCGTCGTCCGTCGTCTCCGGAGTGCCGACGGGCGAGATCGCCAGACCCTTGATGATCCCGATCTGGGTCCCGATGTAGCCCGAGTGGTCGCTGGCCGAGTAACCGAACGGCACCAGACCCGGACCGGTGAACCCGCCCTTCTCGACGGCCTGGACGAGGCTTTCGCGGGTCGGGTTCTGACCCGCGGCCTCGAGCGCCTGCGCGAACGTGTACGCCGCGGCCATGCCGTACTCCACGTTGCCGTCGAAGGGCAGCTTCGGGATGTAGGTGTCGTGGATCTTCTTGAACAGCTGGATCCAGCTGTTCGACGGGTCGGACGGCGACGCGAGGTAGCCGTCGGTGATGATGCCCTGGATCAGGTCCTTGCCTTGCACCGCACCCTTCGAGAACTGCGTGAGCAGGCCCGACAGCGTGATCGGGTCCGAGCCGACGTTGCTGACGACGAGCGCCTTGGGCTGGAACTTCAGCTGGGCCGCCGTGAGTTGGTAGAGCGCGGTGAACGCCGGCACGCTGAACGAGACCACGACCTGCGCGCCCGACTGTGCGATGTTCTGCACGAGCGGCGTGACGGTGGTGTTGGTCGGGTTGTAGTACTGCACCGTCGCCACGTCGCTCGAGGCGACCTCGTCCTCGAGGCCCTTGACGCCGTTGTGACCGAAGTCGTCGCCCTGCGCGAAGATCGCGACCTTGTCGCCGGCGAAGTGCTGCTTGATGTAGCTGCCGAGGATCTTGCCCTCGCGCGTGTAGTCGGGCTGCCAGCCGAAGGTCTCGGGGTCGGAGCTGGGGTTGTTCCAGCACAGGCAGCCCGAGGCGACGAACAGATCCGGCACCTTCTGCTGGTTCAGGAACGGGACGACCGCCTCGTGGGTCGGCGTGCCGAGGCCGTTGAAGATCGCGAAGACCTTGTCCTGCTCGACGAGCTTGTGGACGTCAGCGACCGTCTTGGTCGGGTCGTAGGCGTCGTCGAGGTAGGTGTACTTGATGGTGCGGCCGTTGATGCCGCCGTTGGCGTTGACGTACTGGAAGTAGGCGTTGGCCGCCGGTGCGATCTCGTCGTAGCCCGGGGCCGCGACGCCGGTCAGCGGCTGGTGGCTGCCGATCGTGACGGTGGTCGCGGTCACTCCGGGAGCGGACGCGGTGTTGGTCCCGGAGCTGCCGCCGCTGGTGGGGTTGCCGCCCCCGCTGCTGCTCCCGCCACAAGCCGCAAGTCCGAGTGCCGCTACCGCACCGAGCGCGGCGAGCCGCAGTGGTGCCTTCGTCATATGTCCTCCTGATCGTGGAGATCTGCTCGGCGGCAACATATTCCGAATGCGATTCGATGCATAGCGACTCGCGAGATCGTGTCCGACGCGTTACCGAGCGGCGCGCACCCGGCGTACCCGAACGCGCGCCTCTCGCGAGACGCGGGTGAGCAGTCCCTGGATTCCGTGGGGCAGCAGCAGCATCGACACGACCAGTGCGCACCCGAAGACGGTCGTCGGGAGGTTGGCGCCGACCTTGGACGTGGCGGACAGGCCGGACACGTCCTGTGCCCAGCTCGGCAGGAAGGTGATCAGCACCGCGCCGTACGCCGCTCCGGACAGCGTGCCGAGCCCGCCGATCACCGACGCGGCGAGCAGATCGAGAGACAACGTCAACGGGAACGACAGCGGGTCGACCTGGCCGGCGGTGAGCGCGTAGAGCCCACCGGCCAGGCCCGCGGCCGCCGCGCTCACGACGAACGCGAGCACCTGCACCCGCGCGACGGACAACCCGGCGAGCGACGCCGCCACCTCATCGTCGCGGACCGCCTCGAACGAACGGCCCACCCGGCTGTGGATCAGGTTGTAGAGCAAGAAAAGCGTGATGACCGCGCATGCGCAGCAGATCCACGCCTGCCAGCGCGCGAAGTCGATGTTGTCCAGCGAGTTCGGAATGTTGACGACCAGGCCGGTGTGGCCGCCGAGCTTGCCTGACAGGTGCGAGTACGTCGGCAGCTCCGGCAGGCCGAGTGCGAGGGCGAGCGTCACGCCCGCGAGGTAAGGGCCCCGCAGCCGGGCCGCGGCGAGACCCGCCAACGCGCCTACCGCCGCCGACACCGCAACCGCGACGAGCAACGCGAGGATGAACAGCTTGTTCGTGGTCGGCGAGTTCGGGAACGTGTGGTGCTTGAGCATGAGCGCCACCGAGTAGCCGCCGACGAACAGGAAGGCGCCGTGGCCGAGTGAGACCTGACCCGAGCGCCCGATCAGCACCGTGAGGCCGGCGATCGCGCAGAAGTTGAGCGCGACGGAGGCCAGCTGCGAGTTGCGGTATTCGCCGATCGACTCGCTGAGGACGAAGAGCGCGAGCGCGGTCACGAGGGCGATCAGGACGCTGCGAAGCAGCGTCGAGCGACGGACCAGCTGCACTCCCGGAACCCTCATACCCGCCGCTCCTGGTGCCGCGAGAACAAGCCGTTCGGACGGACCATGAGGACCGCGAGCAGGAGCAGCAGGACGAAGAAGCTGTCGATGTCGTTGCTGACGTAGCCGTCGAGCACCTGGAGCACGACGCCGAGCAGCAGTCCGCCGACGATGGCGCCGATCGGTGAGTCGAGACCGCCGATCACCGCTGCGGTGAACCCGAGGATGAGCAGTCCGTCGAACCCGTTGGGGCTGACGTAGTTGCCGGGGATGCCGGCAATCAGCACGCCGGCGACGGCGCCGACCACCGCTGCGAGCGCCCAGCCGAGCGTCAGGAGCCGGCTGACCGGCACCCCCAACAGCCGGGCGACCTCCGGGTTGAACGCCGCCGCCCTCATCCGCAACCCCACCGGGGTGCGCTGGAAGAGCAGGTAGAGGGCGACCGCGATGGCCGTGACGGCGAGCACGACGAACAGCAGGTCGGAGTTGAACAGGATCACCTGGTGACCGGCGTGGTAGTAGACGAGCGAGAACTCCGCCGGGAACGTGTTGTTGTTGTTGCCCCACACCATCCCGGCGCCGCCCTCGAGGACGAGCAACAGCCCGAGCGCGACGATCACCGGGTTGAGCGGTGGCCCGTTCTCGACCGGCCGGATCAGGATCCGTTCCACCGCGCCGCCGAGCACGAGCCCGGCAGCCATCGCGACGACCAGCCCGACCCAGAAGCTCTGGTTGTGGCGTACGACGAGGTCCCACGCGATGAACGTCGTCACCATGACCATCCCGCCCTGCGCGAAGTTCACGATCCGCGTGGAGCGCCAGATGAGGACGAGCGAGAGGGCGACCGCGGCATAGATGAAGCCGTTCGCCGCGCCGTAGATGACGTCGTTGACGAAGTTCACGTGTCGGACCCGCCCGTCTCAGAAGCCCAGATAGGCATGTCGGAGCTTCTCGTCGGCGGCGAGCTCGGCGGCGTCGCCCTGCGCCACGACCTTGCCGAGGTTGAGCACCACGGCGGTGTCGGCGACGGACAGCGCGCTTCGCGCGTTCTGCTCGACGAGCACGACGGTCAGGCCCTGATCCTGGCTCAGCCGCTTGAGCGTCGCCATGATCTGTGCCGTCACGCGAGGCGCCAGACCCAGCGACGGCTCGTCGAGCAGCATCAACGTCGGCCGGCTCATGAGGGCGCGCCCGATCGCCAGCATCTGGCGCTCGCCGCCCGACAGCGTGTCCGCGGACTTCGTACGGCGGTCGGCCAGCGGCGGGAACATCGCGTAGACCTCCGCCAGGCCCGCCGCGGTCGCGGTACGCCGGTCCGCGCGCCACAGGCCGCCGAGGCGAAGGTTCTCCTCCACGGTCAGCTCGGTGATGACGCCCCGACCCTCGGGGACGTGCGCGACGCCGTATGTGACCACCCGGTCGACCGGCACGCCGACCAGGTCGTGACCGTCGTAGGTGATCGTTCCGGCCGTGGGCTTCACGAGCCCGTTGACGGTCCGCAGCAGGGTGGTCTTGCCGGCGCCGTTGGCCCCGAGCACCGCGGTGATCCGACCCACCGGCACCGACATGCTCACCCCGTCGAGTGCGCGGACCGCGCCGTACGACGTGACGACGCCGTCGAGGGTGAGCGGGCTACTCACCGGCAACCTCGGCCGTCGTCTCGTCGATCTGCTCGCCGAGATAGGCCTCGAGGACCTTCGGGTCGTTGCGCACCTCGTCCGGTGTCCCGGTCGCGATGCAGCGCCCGAAGTCGAGCACCACGATCCGGTCGCAGACCCCCATGACGAGGTCCATGTGGTGCTCCACGAGCAAGACGGCGGTGCGTGACTTCAGGTCGCGCAGCAGGTCCGCCAGCTCGTCCATCTCGGCCGAGGACAGGCCGGAGGCGGGCTCGTCGAGCAGCAAGAGGCTCGGCTCGGCGACGAGGGCACGCGCGAGGGCGACCCGCTTCTGCACGCCGTAGGGCAGCTGGCCGGGAAACGAGCCGGCGGCGTCCGCGATGCCGAGCGAGCCCAGCGCTTCGAGGGCCTGGTCGCGCAGCCGGCGTTCGTCTCGGTCGCTGCGGGGCAACGCGAACAGCGCCGAGGCGAAGCCCGTCTTGGCGTTGTGGTCAGCCCCCACCATCACGTTGTCGAGCGCCGTCATGTGCGGGTAGAGGCCCAGCCCCTGCAGCGTCCGGGCGATCCCGAGCTTCGCCAGCTGGTGCGGGCGATGACGACGCAACGGCTGGCCGCGCCACCGCAGCTCACCGTCGTCGGCACGGACGAAGCCGCAGATGACGTTGAACAGCGTCGTCTTCCCGGCGCCGTTCGGGCCGATGACGCCGACGACCTCGCCCTCGTCGACCGACGCCGAGACGTCGGCGAGCGCGGTGAGCCCACCGAAGCGCACCGTGACGTGCTCGACTTCAAGCAGCACGGGCGCACCATAGCCGCGTCAGGCGGCTACGTCAGACATCCACGCGAGGCAGGAACACGCGGGTTGCGGCGACGCGACCGCGCAGCTCGACCTCTGACACGGCACTCCAGCCCTCGCAACGCGCCGCGTCGACCGTGTCGCCGGAGGCTGCGACCCGCCCCGGCAAGCCCTTCGCCAGCTCGCCGAGCCGCGCCGCCTCGTTCACCGGATCGCCGATCACGGTGTACTCGAACCGGCGGGTGGCGCCGACGTTGCCGGCCACCGCCACCCCGGACGCGACCCCGATCCCGAAGTCGACCTCCGGCACCTCTTCGGCGACTCGCCGGGCCAGGTTGCGGGCGGCGTCGAGTGCCCGCAGGTGGCGGTCGTCCTGCGGCACCGGGGCGCCGAAGATGGCCAGGGCGGCGTCCCCGGCGAACTTGTTGATGAAGCCGCCTTCGGCCTCGACGACGTCGATCACCGTCGCGAAGAACCGGTTGAGCAGCTCGACCACCTCGACCGGCGGCAGCCGGCCGGCGATCTTCGTCGACCCGACGATGTCGATGTAGAGCACGGCGACGTCACGCTGTTCGCCGCCCAGCTGAACCTCGTGCTCGAGCGCGTGCCGTGCGACGTCGACACCGACGTGGCGGCCGAACAGGTCGCGCAACCGCTCGCGCTCCCGCAGCCCGGCCGCCATCCGGTTGAAGCCGGCCTGCAGCAGGCCGATGTCGGTCCCGTCGTACACCGGCACCGACACGTCGAGCTCGCCCTGCTCGATGCGGGCCAGCGCGCGGCGTACCGAGATGATCGGATCGGCGGTGGCCCGCGTGACGAACAGCGTCGTCAGGAAGCCGGCCAGCAGGCAGTTGGCGCCGAGCACCGCGGTGGCGATGGCGAGCTCGCGACGGGTGCCGACACCGTCGACCAGGCTCGCCACGCCGAGCAGCACCACCCCGAACACGGGCGCGCCGGTGCCGGCCACCCAGGTCATGAGCGACCGGACCGCCACCGACTGCGCGATCCGTTGGGGGTGGTCCGAGGCGCTGAGCGCTCGGGCGGCGGCTTCGCGGAGCAACCGCTCGGCGAGCCGGAACGTCACCGCGCTGGTGATCACGCCGCTGAGCCCGACGATTGCGGCGATCCGCAGCGCCGCATCAGTCGAGTAGTGGGCGGTGAGCGCGCCGAAGAGCACCGTCGCGCCGAGCCAGAGCACGCCGATGCCCCGAGCGAGGCTCCGCGGGCCGCGCAGCACCCGGAGCTGCTGCTCAGGCGTGGGCGGCCGCTCCGACGGCAGCCACTCGGCGAGGCTCGACAGCGAGCGGACGCCCATCACGACGCCGCCGACGATCGCCGCGACGAAGTAGATCGCTGCCAGGACGATGTATGTCGTCAAGCTGGCGTCGGCCTTGAGCTGCTGCGGCTCCGGGACGACGAACACCGCCACCAAACCGGTCGCGATCGCGCCGAGGACGTTCAGGACGAGCAGCGAGGCGATGAGGCTGACGGTCGCCCGGACGAGCACCGCCTTGCCGGTTCCCCACCAGCGCCGCCGAGCCTCGATCCGCTCGGTATGGCTGCCTCCCACGCGCGCCCGGCAGGGATCGAACCTGCGACCAACTGCTTAGAAGGCAGTCGCTCTATCCGCTGAGCTACGGGCGCCGAACGGCCGGAACGATCATTTCCGGCCATGGCAAGGGTAGGTCCGTGCAACCCTTGTCGTCATGACGACCGACCAGCGCATCGGTGGTCCGCTGGTCTGGATCGACTGTGAGATGACCGGCTTGGACCCTCAGCGCAACGTGCTGGTCGAGATCGCCGCGGTCGTGACCGACGCCGAGCTCAACCGCCTCGACGACGGAATCGACATCGTGATCTCGGCGACGCCGTCCCAGCTCGTCGCCATGGACCAGTTCGTCCGCGACATGCACACGGCGTCCGGCCTGCTCGACGAGATCCGTCACACCGCCACGACCGTGGAGCAGGCAGAGGCGCAGGTCATGGACTACCTCCTGCAACACGTTCCCGAGGCGGGAAAGGCGCCGCTGTGCGGCAACACGATCGCCACCGACCGCGCCTTCATCGCGCGGTACATGCCGCGGCTGGACGCGCACCTGCACTACCGGATGATCGACGTGTCGTCGATCAAGGAGCTGGCCAGGCGTTGGTACCCAAGGGCGTACTACAACGCGCCGGCCAAGAACGGCGGTCATCGCGCGCTCGCCGACATCATCGAAAGCATCGATGAGCTGCGGTACTACCGCTCGACGGTGATGGTCCCGGCGCCCGGACCCGACACCGACACCGCGCGGGCGGCGGCGCGCGCACTCGGCCTGGGCGCGCCCGCTCCGGCCGACCCGAGCCGGGCGGTGTCCGACTAGACTCTGCGCTCGCGGTACGACGAGAACGGACCGCTTTGGTGGGCGTAGCTCAGCTGGTAGAGCACCGGGTTGTGGTCCCGGGGGTCGCGGGTTCGAGCCCCGTCGCTCACCCCACCCGAAGAAGGCCCGCGGGATCACCCGCGGGCCTTCTTTCGACTCAAACCAGCCGACGGCGTACCCAGTAGACGGTCAACCCCACGAGCACCGCGGCCAGCCCGAGGAAAACCAGCGACTCGAGCCACTGCAGCTCCCAGAATCGAGACTCCGGCTGGTAGGTGACCGCCTCGTGGAACCGCAGGCCGAGGTTGTGCAGGCAGCTGGCGAAGTCGTGCTGGATCTGCGGCGTGACCTGTTTGTGCACCGGGCCGGGGCCGGTGGCCCGATCGGCGGCCGGCGGCGGCGTCTGGTTGATCAACGCCTGGCAGGCGGCCTGCACGTCGGCGGAGGTCGGCGAGTTGCCCGCCGCGTCAACGATCTTCGCGTCGGTCACCCACGCCGCGTGCACGGAGGGCTTCCCAGCGAGGTTGACGCTGAACGCGCCGCCGAACGACCGCGAGATGCCGACACCCAGCTGGCTGGTGAGAGGCAGGATTTTGTGCAGCGGTGAGACCAGCCTCGGCCGGACGTAGAGCTGCGTGAGCACCCGCACCGCGATGAAGCCGGTCAACGTGGTCGCGAGCGCGCCGAGCGTGCGGCGCACGACCGCGCTTGCGGCGACGCCGAGCGCAAAGGCGAACAGCGCATACGCGACCGGCACGACGCCACGCTCGGTGAACGTCATCGGGTCGATGCGATCGGCGTTGACCCGGTCCAGCGGGATCGCCCACCACGTCATGGCGAACGTCAGGATGCCGACCGCCACCGCGCTCACCGCGGCGCCGACGGCGAGCTTGACGACGATCCAGCGGGTGCGGCTCACGCCTTGTGTCCACGCGAGGCGGAACGTCCCGCTTTCCAGCTCCCGGCTGACCAGCGGGCCACCCCAGAAGATCCCGGCTGCCGCCGGCGCGGCGATGACCAGCAGCTCGATGAGGTCGATCCGCGGGTAGCGGGTCAGCAGCCGGGTGAACGCCGAGTTGCACGTCACGCCGCTGCAGTCGCGGTAGTCGGTGTAGAGGTGGTTCATCTGCACCCCGGTGACCGCGAGGATCGCCGCGATGACCGCCAGCGCACCGCCGACCACCAGCACCGACGTGCGCAGCTGGCGCCAGCTCATCCAGGTCACCGCAGCACCCCCATCGTGGAGCGCCCGGCGGATACCGCCTCGTCCGCCCCGCCCATGTAGGCGAGGACGATGTCTTCGAGGCTGAGCTCCTCGACCTGCCAGGCCGGATCGAGAATCGGTGCGGTAGTTCGTACGACGGCGGTCGACTGGCGATCGGTGTGGCTTTCCCAGACGAGCTGCTGGTCGGCGGGCAACGTGGCCAGATCCCGGCGCGGGCCGCTGATCCGTCGATGGGTGGCGAGCAGCTCGTCGACGTCGTCGGCGAGCTGCACCCGCGCCGCCGAGACCAGCACGAGGAAGTCACACACCCGTTCGAGGTCGGCGAGCAGGTGCGAGGACAGGATCACGCTGATGCCGTGCTCCGCGACGTACGACGACAGGATCGCCAGGAAGTCGCGGCGGGCAAGCGGATCCAACGCGGCCACCGGCTCGTCGAGGACGAGGAGCTCGGGACGCTTGGCGAGGGCGACGGTGAGCGCGACCTGCGCCCGCTGACCGCCGGAAAGCCCGCCGGCGGGCTGTGCCGGGTCGAGCTGGAGCTGGGCGATGCGTTCGCGCGCGAACTCGCCGTCCCATCTCGCGTTGGTGTGGGCGCCGAACCGGAGATGATCGGCGACGGACAGCGACGCATATAGAGGTGCGTCCTGCGCCAGGAACCCGACCCTGCCGAGCTGTTCCGGGTTCGCCGCCGGCCGCTCGCCGAGCACCTCGAGCGATCCTTCGGTCGGGGTGAGCAGGCCGACGGCGCACTGCAGCAGGGTGGTCTTGCCCGCGCCGTTGGGACCGACGAGGCCGGCAATGCGGCCCGCGGGAATCTCGACCGTGCACCCACGCAGCGCCCACTTGCGGCCGTACCGCTTACCGAGGCCCGCCGCGCGCAGGGTCGAGGCCGCCGTCGGGGTCGAGAAGGTGCTCACGCGATGTCCCGGATCGCCGCCGCGCGAAAGGAGTCGCGAAACATCGCCTCGATGCTCTCCTCGTCGAGTCCGGCGGCGCGCGCCTTGACGATCCAGCGATCGAGCTCGCGGCGCAGCGGGAGCTGGGCGGCTGCCGGTGCGTCGGGCAGCGTCGCGGTGATGAACGTCCCGACGCCGGGACGGCCTGCGGCGAGTCCCGCATGTTCCAGCTCGCGGTAGGCCTTGAGGACGGTGTTCGGATTGATGGCGAGTGAGGCGACGACGTCTTTGACCGTGGGCAGCTGCTCACCGGGGGTGAGCATCCCCAGCCGCAGGGCGTGCCGGACCTGCTGGACGAGCTGAAGGTACGGCGAGACCCCCGACCGGCTGTCCAGGTGGAACTCGATCACCGCGACCCCTCATCTATTTACCTAGGAAACTAGTTAAATAGATGGAACCATCGACCCTCCCGCCACGTCAATGCCGCAGCGCGAGTTCGCAAGGCCGGTGGCGTCACGGCAGCGACAGGAAGTTGCCGCCGCGCGTCGAAGTGGTCGACCATGACGCTGACACCGGCGTCATAGATCGTCACTGGAGGCACCCGCCATGCGTCGCTTGTTGCCGAAGCTGTCGGTCACCGGGCTCGCCGCGATCACGCTCTCGATGGGCGCCGCCGGCGCGGCGTACGCGGTGAGTGGCGGCACCTACAGCGCACCCGGGCAGGACTGCAACTGGACCGACAGCTCGTGGAACACCCCGCAGTACATGGAGTACCCGGGCTGCCACAGCGCGCAGCTCTCGCTCGAGAGCGGTGGCATCACCGACGGGAACCCGAACAACGGCTGGAACGACTCCGCGACCTACGGCAAGCACGGCGCGACCGACACGTCATGGGCGCAGGTAGGCATCAACGAGTCGCCGATCGATCCGGCCTCCAAGGGCACACACACGATCTACTCGCTGGCCTACCCAGGACAAAGCGGCGCGCCCCACGCCGGCTGCATCTCGGTGAACACCGACGGCACCGGCGCCACCGCGCCGGTCGGGACGAGGCCCGAGAAGACGTCGAAGGCCAACAGCCAGAACACCTACGGCTGCGGCAACAACAAGGCGGGCACCGGCTTCGGACTGAACTTCGACTACTACCAGTACTACTGCCCCATTGCCGGAGCAATCCCGGGCTTCCCGTACAAGTGCGAGGACATGCCCGGTGGCGAGGCCGGCAAGAGCCACCTCCAACTGGACTCCGGGCTGAAGCAGAGCGTCACCAAGGTGCTCACGCAGGGGCTGATCCTCTACTACGGCATGGACGACAACAGCGACAACGGCGAGCACGACGGCGAGGGCCCGGGCAGCTCCCCGGAGAGCCAGGCGGGCGCCAACGGCCCGTCAGACGGCGGCGGCGTGATGCTCGCCCTCACCCCGCAGCGGCTCGCGCAGTCGGGTTCGTTGAGCCAGCCCGAGGGCCTGCTCAACGCGTCGGTCGGCTTCTGCGCCGACGGCATCTGCGCGGCGTCGACCACCGAGAAGCAGGTTGCCTACTACGGGTGCGATGCCAACTCGGGCGAGGACCCGAGGCTCGACAAGTGCGAAGGGCACAGCAGGAACTCCGAACGCGACACCGTCGACTACTCCGGCAAGCAGTGGGACCCGTACGCATGCAACAGCGGCGGCGAGCAGCCGGGCGACGACGGGAAGGGCAAGGGCTACTACCCGGACAACCCGGCCTCCTGCGACACCTCCAAGAAGAACGTGTCCCCCAGCGGGGCGAAGAACCCCAGGGGCGGGATGAACTACTGGCGGCAGCACGAGGTGCACAAGGTCAACAACGAGCCCGGGTTCCAGTTCTACGAGGACCCTGACGCGATGGGCTCGCCGGCCCTGCCGATCTACCCGCTGCCGGCGATCTACGTGGGCAGCTGTGGGGTCACCCTCGGCGGTGGCGGTATGAAGCTGCCGAGCACGCCGCTGACCAACAAGGCCGGGCAGATCCGGATCTCGACCGGCTGTTGATGTCGGACGGGGCGGGACCCTCCGCCCGCCGAGCGTGGGCCGAGGTCGTCCTTGTCGTCGTCGTCGTGTTCTGCGCGGCGCTCGCCGGCTTCGAGTGGCATCGCGCCGACCGGGACCGGTCGCAGCTGACGGCGGCGACCACCGCTGACGACGAACGCCGGGCCGTCGCCGATGTCGCAGCCAAGGAAGCGGTCGCCCTGTTCACCTACGACTACCGAGATCTGGCGGCCACTCAGTCGCGGATCGCCTCGCTCGCCACCGGCAGCTTCGCCCGCCGCGACGCGTCAGGTAACGCCGCGGTGCAGCGCCAGCTGCTCGCGGCCAAGGCGACCGGCTCGGCGACGGTCCTCGAGGAGACGGTGTCCGACGCGGACGCGGGTCACGCGAGCGCCTTCGTCGTACTGTCGACCAGGTCGTCCAGCAACGGCGGGCCGATGTCGACCGCGACCGTCGACCTGCACCTCGACCTCCAGCAGGTCGACGGCTCGTGGAAGGTCTCCGAGGTGCAGACCTTGAAGTCGGCGAGCGACTAGCCGACCTGCGCGGCGAACCGTTCGGCCGCCTCGAGGTAGCCCGCCACCATCTCTTCCACCACCTGTCGCGCCGGCCGGATCTGGTCCATCAGACCGA
Organism: Mycobacteriales bacterium; assembly: GCA_035550055.1. NCBI lineage: Bacteria > Bacillati > Actinomycetota > Actinomycetes > Mycobacteriales > Mycobacteriales bacterium. Next base: position 53,841 of record DASZRO010000005.1, read on the forward strand.
CGCCCTGGCCGACGAAGTACGTCGCGAGCTGCTCGGCGCCGCTGCCCGGCGTCCGGGCGTCGCGGGCGATTCGCTGCTGCGCGGACGCGACGAGCAGGGTCTGCAGCGGCATCGAGAGCGGCGACGGCGCGTCGTCGGCCTCCCACTCGTCGGTCCAGGCCGTACGCAGCATGCGAGCCGGCTTGCCGGTGAGCGAGCGGGACCGCACGGTGTCACTCGACGATGCGGCGAGCATCTTCTGCTTCACGACCGGATCGGTCTCCGCTTCGGCGGTGGTCAACCAGACCGACCCGCACCACACCCCCTGGGCGCCGAGCGCCATTGCGGCGGCGACCTGCGCGCCGGTCACGATCCCGCCGGCGGCGAGCACCGGCAGCGGCGCGACGGCGCGCACCACTTCCGGGACGAGAACCATCGTCGAGACGGTGCCGGTGTGGCCGCCGGCCTCGGTCCCCTGGGCGACGATCAGGTCGACGCCCGCTTCCTGCTGGCGGCGGGCGTGGGATGCGGCCCCGATGAGGGCCGCCACGAGGATGTCCCGCCCGTGCGCGCGGTTGATCAGCTCCGGGCTCGGCGGCCCGAGCGCGCTCGCCAAGAGCCGGATCGGGTGGTCGAGCGCGACGTCGAGCAGCGTGTTGTTCGCTTCCGGGGACACGCTCATCGAGGCCCGCCGCGCGTCGACACCCTCGGGCAGCGGCGGCACACCATGACGCTGCAGAAGGTCCTCGACGAAGGCCACCTGCTCCGGCGGGAACAGGTCGTCGGTCTTGGGTTGCGCGGTCTCCGTCGCGACGAAGTTGACGGGCAGCAACAGGTCGACGCCGTACGGCTTGCCGCCGACCTGCTCGTCGATCCACGCGAGGTCGGTCTCCAAACCAGCCGGGCTGTGGGCGACCGCCCCGAGTACGCCGATCCCGCCGGCGTTGGTCACTGCAGCGACGACGTCGCGGCAGTGACTGAAGGCGAAGATCGGGTATTCGATCCCGAGGCGGTCGCAGATCTCGGTGCGCATGCGGGCATTAGATCACTCGCGCTTCAGCCCGATTTGTGAAGCGTCATCTGTCGCCTGGGGCATCCAACCCTCCCGATTCGACTGCACCGCCACCGCGTTGCCGCGGCCCGTCGGTAGCCTGCGGGCGTGCCTGAGGTCTTGCTCGAGGTCGACGCCGGCGTCGCAGTCCTGACACTCGACGATCCGGAGCGGAACAACGCGTGGTCGCCGGAGATCGAGACGATCTTCTACGACCGCCTCGCGGCGATCGAGGCCGATCCGGCGGTGCGGGTGGCGATCCTCACCGGCAAAGGACGGATGTTCTGTCCAGGTGCCAGCACCGATCGGCTCAACCACATCGCCGAGGTCGGCCTCGACTACAGCGACCGGATTCCGTTCACGAAGACGCTGGAGTTCAGCAAGCCGCTGATCGCCGCGATCAACGGCGGATGCGCCGGCATCGGGTTCATCCAGGCCATGTTCTGCGACATGCGCTTCGTGTCGTCGACGGCGAAGCTGACGACCGCATTCGTGCGCCGAGGTCTGCCCGCCGAGCACGCGATCTCCTGGCTGCTCCCTCGCATCGTCGGGGTCGAGCGCGCAATGGACCTGCTGCTGTCCGGCCGGACGGTCACCGCACAAGAGGCGCTGCGAATCGGCCTGGTGAGCCGGGTCGCGCCGCCTGAGGAGCTGATGACCACGGCCCTGGACTATGCCAAGGACATTGCGGCGAACTGCGCGCCGAAAGCCATGGCAATGATCAAGCGGCAGGTGATCGACGATCTGGGATCGACGTACGCCGACGCGCTGGAGCGCGCCTACGCCCTCACCGTCGAAGCGTCTCGCGGCGAGGAGTTCCGCAACGCGGTCGAAGCGTTCACACGTGCCGCCGCTACACGCCGAGCGAGCGACCGACGATCTCCTTCATGATCTCCGTCGTACCGCCGAAGATCGTCTGCACCCGCGCATCGAGGTAGAACTTCGCGATCGGGTACTCGAGCATGTAGCCGTACCCGCCGTGCAGCTGGAGGCAGGTGTCGACGACCCGCTTCTGAAGCTCGGTCGTCCACCACTTCGCCATGGCCGCATCGACCGGCGAGAGCCGCTCCTCGTTGAGCTCGAGGATGCACTTGTCGATGTAGTGCCCGGCGATCTCGACCTCGGTCGCCATCTCGGCGAGCCGGAAGCGGGTGTTCTGGAACGCGCCGATCGGCTTGCCGAACGCGGTGCGGGTCTTGCAGTACTCGATCGTCAGCTCGAGCGCCTTCTCCGCGGCCGCCAGCCCGGCGATCGCGATGGCCATCCGCTCCTGCGGCAGGTTCTCGGACAAGTGGACGAAGCCGCCGTGCAGGTTGCCGATGATGTTGGACTCCGGCACCCGGACGTCTTCGAAGATCAGCTCCGCGGTGTCCTGCGCCTTCCAGCCGATCTTGTCGAGGTTGCGACCGCGATCGAAGCCCGGCATGCCTCGTTCGATGCCGAAAAGCGTCAGACCGTGGGCACCCTTGATCTCGTCGGTCTTGACGGCGGTGACCACGAGGTCGGCGTTGATGCCGTTGGTGATGAAGGTCTTGCGACCGTTGACGACCCAGTCGTTGCCGTCCTTGACCGCCCTGGTCTGCATGCCGCGCAGGTCGGACCCGGCTGCCGGCTCCGACATCCCGATCGCCGAGATGATCGAGCCGTCGCAGAATCCCGGCAGCCACCGTTGCTTCTGCTCGTCGTTGGCCAGGCGCGTGATGTACGGCGCGACGACGTCGTTGTGGGTACCGATCGCCAACCCCTGTGCGCCGGCCTTCGTGAGCTCGGTGCGGATGATCGCGTTGTAGCGGAAGTCCTTGATCCCACCGCCGCCGTACTGCTCGTCGATGTCGGTGCCGAGCAGACCCTGCTTGCCCGCCTCGACCCACGCCTCGCGCGGCGCGATGCCGGCCTTCTCCCACTCGTCGTAATGGGGTTCGACGTGGCGGGCGATGAACTCGCGGACCGTATCGCGGAAGGCTTCGTGGTCGGCCGTGTAGAGGTTGCGCTCCATCTAGGAGACGAGCTCGACGAGCGTGGCGTTGGCTGTTCCGCCGCCCTCGCACATGGTTTGCAGGCCGAAGCGCAGCCCGTTGTCCCGCATGTGATGGATCATCCGCGTCATCAGCGCGGCGCCGGACGCGCCGAGCGGATGGCCGAGCGCGATCGCCCCACCGAGCGGGTTCACCCGCTCGAGGTCGGCGCCGGTCTCCGCCAGCCACGCCAGCGGGACCGGCGCGAACGCCTCGTTGACCTCGAAGACGTCGATGTCGCCGATCGCCAGCCCGGTGCGCTTGAGCAGCTTCTCGGTCGCGGGGATCGGACCGGTCAGCATCATCTTCGCGTCGGCGCCGCTGACCGTGCCGGTGTGGAAGCGCACCAGCGGTGTCAGGCCCAGCTCGGCCGCCCGCTCACTCGTGGTGACGATCATGGCCGCCGCGCCGTCGGAGATCTGTGAAGCGTTGCCCGCGTGGATCACGCCGTCCTCTTTGAAGGACGGCTTCAGCTTCGCGAGGCTCTCGACGCTCGTCCCTCGGCGTACCCCTTCGTCGGTGTCGACCGTCCCGGCTTCGGTCCGGATCGGCACGATCTGCTCGGAGAAGGCACCGGCGTCGATCGCGGCGGCAGCGAGCTCATGGGAGCGAGCAGCGTACTCGTCGACCCGCTGGCGCGAGAAGCCCCACTGCTCGGCGATGAGCTCGGCCGAGATGCCCTGGTTGAACTCGAAGTTGTCGTAGCGCTCCAGCACCCGGGGACCGTAAGGGAAGCCGGTCGCCCGCGCCGCGCCGAGGGGCACCCGGCTCATCGACTCCACGCCGCCGGCAACCAGCAGCTCCCGCTGCCCGGACAGGACCGCCTGTGCGGCGTACTCGATCGCCTGCTGGCTCGACCCGCACGCCCGGTTGATCGTCACGCCGGCAATGTGGTCCGGCCACCCCGCGGCGAGCACCGCCCACCGCCCGACGTTGCTGGACTGGTCGCCCACCTGCGACACGCACCCCCACACGACGTCGTCGACGACCTCCGGGTCGAGCCCGGTCCGCGCGACGATCGCGTTCAGGATGTCGGCTGAGAGATCGACCGGATGCACGTCGGCGAGACCGCCATTGCGCTTGCCAATGGGAGTGCGTACGGCGGAACAGATCACGGCGTCGCGCATCGCGTACCTCTCATCTCTGGATTCCGTGGAGCAGCAGGTCCCACAGATCTTCCGCCGGGTCGCTGCCGTCCGCCTGGACCGGGACCCCGCCGATCGTCGCCGCAAAGGCGTTGAACATCGTCGCCTGGAGCATCACGCCGGCGATGCGCGCGTGCGGCAGGCCGGCGCGGATCGACCCGTCCGCCTCCGCCGCGTCGAGCAGGCCGACGACGATCTCGGTCAAGGGCGTGAAGGCGTGCGAGGCCTCCACCGGGTGCTCGGTGAGCAGCTGCTGAGCGAAGGTCGCGAACGCCGGCGCGAACCCTTTCTTCGCGCCGCGGCCCCTCGCCGGGGGCTGGCACAGGTGGTAGTACTCGACGGCGAAGCGCCGCAACGAGTCCAGCGGCGACTGACCGTCCTCGACGACCGCGCGCATCTGCTCGGCGGAGGTGTGGATCGCGTCCTCGAACAGCGCCAGCAGGAGCTCGTACTTGCCGTCGAAGTGCTGATAGAAGCTGCGCAACGACTGGCCGGAGCGTTCGATGACCTCCTGCACGGTGAAGTCCTGGCCGGACTCGCCGTTGACGAGCTCCTGGGCAGCCTCGAGGAAGGCCTTCACCTTGCCTTCGGCGCGCTCCCGAGCCGGATCCAGCACGCGCGCGACCGCCAGCTCGCGCCGTGAGACCGACTTGCGGGAAGCGGGTGGGGTCACGACGGAAGATTACTCTCAGAAGCGAGAACGTCACTCCCGCTCGAGCTCGGCGCGCACCGCGTCGGTGTGCTCGCCCAGCGCCGGCACCACGCCCGGCTGCCAGTCCCACGTGCTCACGTCCGCCGGCGGCCGCAGGCTCTGGAAGCTCCTGCCCGGCGCCTGCGTGGTCACCCAACGGCCGCGCTCCGCGAGCTGCGGATGGTCGAGGACCTCGAGCGGGGTGTTGAAGCGTGCCCAGCCGATGCCGGCCGCCTCGGCGCTCTCGCTCGCCTCCCGGAAGCTCGTTGCGGCGGCCCACGCGGCGATCGTCGCGTCGAGCTCCGCCCGGCGCTCGATGCGCAGGGGGTTGGTCGCGTAGCGGGCGTCCGCCGCAAGGTCCGGTCGTCCGAGCACCTGGGTCGCCAACCGCTGCCACTCGCCGTCGTTCGTCGTACCGATCACGATCGTCTGGCCGTCGGCGGTCGGGTAGGCGCCGTACGGCGACACCACCGGGCTCGACATGCCGATGGGCACCGGATCGCGGCCGGTCGCTCGCGCCTGGTGCAGCGCCCAGCTCATCCAGTCGGTCACCACGTCGAACATGCCGACCGAGATCGCCGCACCCGTGCCGGTCCGCTCACGGGCGAACAGCGCGGCGAGGACCGCGTTGGCCGCGATCATCCCGGTACCGACGTCGGCGATCGTGATGCCCGGCTTGGCCGGATGGCCCGCAGTGCCGGTCACTGCACAGGACCCACCCTCGGACTGGACCAGCAGGTCGTAGGCGCGGGAGGCCTCCCGCGGCCCGCCCTTGCCGTAGCCGCTGACGTCGACCGCCACGAGTCGGGGATGGCGGGCGACGGCCGACTCGGCGTCGAGACCCAGCCGGTGCGCCGACCCGGGAGCCAGGTTCTGGACCAGTACGTCGGCTCTTGCCAGCAGTCGCTCCATGAGGTCACGGCCTTCGGCGGACTTCAGGTCGAAGACCACGGACTCCTTGCCGCGACTGGTCCAGGCGAAGTACGCCGAGACCTCGCCCACCGCGTCGTCGTAGAAGCGAGCGGCGTCGCCGCCGGCCGACTCGACCTTGACGACGCGAGCACCGAGGTCGACCAGCTGGCGGGTGCAGTGCGGCGCCGACACGGCCTGCTCGAGACCGACGACGAGGATGCCCTCCAGTGGCAGCAAACGCTTACGCCCGCTGCAGGACCATCGCGGCGCCCATCCCGCCGCCGGCACACATCGACACGACCCCGATCGACTTGTCGCGGCGAGCGAGCTCGTTCAGCATCGTCACGATCATCCGCGCGCCGGTGGCGGCGATCGGGTGACCGAGGCTTGCGCCGCTGCCGTTGACGTTGGTGATCGACTGGTCGATCCCGAGCTTGCGGGTCACCGCGACCGGTACGGCGCAGAATGCCTCGTTGATCTCCCACAGGTCGACGTCGCCGATCGACAGCCCCGCCCGGGCGAGCGCCTTCTCGATCGCGCTGATCGGGGCCAGCCCGGTCTCGACCGGGTCCACCCCGACGTTGGCCCAGCTGACGACGGTTCCGAGTGGGCGCAGCCCGTGTGCCTTCGCGTAGTCCTCACTGGTCACCATGACGGCGGCCGCCGCGTCGTTGACGCCCGCCGCGTTGCCGGCGGTGACGGTGGCGTTCTCGATCTCCGGGTGCAGCAGCTTGAGCTCACCGAGCGACTCGACGGTGACGCCGCGACGCGGGTGCTCGTCGATCGAGACCACGGTGGTGGTGCCGTCGGCGTTGGTGACGGTCACCGGGACGATCTCCGCGTCGAACCAGCCGTTGTCCTGGCTGGCAACGGCCTGGCCGTGCGTGTAGGCGGCCCACTCGTCGACGTCACGGCGCGTCAGGCCGGCCAGCCGCGCGGTGTTCTCACCGACCGTGATCGACATGTCGAAGGCCGGCGCCTCGTCCGAGGTGGGGTGGCTCGGCGGCATCCACTGCGAAGTGGTGCCGTCGGCGTTCATCTTCACCCCGAACGGCATCGTGCTCATGCTCTCCGTGCCGCCCGCGACGACGACGTCGGCGACGCCGGATCGGATCTGGCCGACCGCGGTCTGCACCGCTACCTGACCTGCCGCGCAGTGCCGGTTGACCGACATCCCGGGGACGTTGGTGAGGCCGAGGCTGACTGCCGTGTGGCGGGCGATGACGCCGCCGCCCTGCATGTTCTCGGCGATGACGATGTCGTCGATGTCAGCCGCGTCGACGCCGCTGCGGGCGATCACCTCGGGGACCACCACCCGGGCGAGCTCGAACGCATCGACGGACACGAGCCCGCCCTTGCGGCCGCGGGCGATCGGCGTACGAGCGCCGGCGACGATGACGTTGTTGCGCACGGGTGGATCTCCTTTAGTTGATTCGACCGCTGCGAAGATCTTCTCGCAGCCGGAACTTCTGGACCTTGCCGGATGGGGTACGCGGCAGGTCGGCGACCTGGTAGACGAACTCGGGCCACTTCTGCTTCGCCAGACCCGCCGCGGACAGGTGCTGCTGCATCGCAGGGATGGTCGGCGGCGCCGCGCCGTCACGGACTCGCACCACGGCCGCGGCCCGCTCGCCGAACTTCTCGTCGGGCACTCCGACTACAGCGATCTCGAGGACTGCGTCCATTCCCAGCAGGACGTCCTCGACCTCCTGGGCGCTGATGTTCTCCCCGCCGCGGATGATGATGTCGGACACCCGGTCGGTGATCGAGAGGTAGCCGTCCTCGTCGAGCACGCCGACGTCGCCGGTGCGGTACCAGCCGTCGGCGTCGAAGGCCGCGGCCGTCAGCGCCGGGTCGGTGTAACCGAGACACAGCTCCGGCCCGCGACTGAAGATCTCACCGTCCTCCGAGAGCCGAATCTCCACGCCGGGCAGGACATGGCCGTCGGTGCGATTCCGCTTGAGCTGAGGCTCGTCGATCATCGAGCCCGTGATCGAGGGGTGCTCGGTGCTCCCGTAGGACCGGAAGCACTTGATGCCCAGCTTCTCGGCGCGCTCGGTGACCGACGCCGGCACCGTCGACCCGCCGAGGCCGGCGAACGGCATCAGCGCGAGGTGCTCGGCGGTGAAGTCCGGATGGTCGAGCAGGCTCATCAGGAAGTACGTCGCACCGCCCGCCATCATCAGCTGCTCGTCGAGCATCAGCCGCAGGATGCGGCCCGGGTCGAACACGTCGACGAGGCAGACCGGCATCGTCTTGATCAACGGTGTGAGGAACGCGTTGACCATGCCGATGAAGTGGCCCACCGGCGCGGCGGTGATCTGCGGCGGGCTGGTCTGCGGGCCCATGCCGGCGAGGTGAACCGCTTCGCATCCGATCGTGCGGTGGCTGTGAATGACGCCCTTGGGGTCTTTCGTCGTACCCGAGGTGAAGGCGATCACCGCGGGCGAGTCCGGGTCGACCGGCGCCGGTCCGGCGATCGGCTCGGCGTCGAGCAGCTCGTCGAATCCGGTCGCTGCGGTCGGCAACGCCGTGGACTCGTCGGACTGCACGACGAACCACGGCGGCGCCCCATGGTCGGGCAACAACGCCTCGTAGGTGTCGAGGAAGCTCGCCGCGCCGAACCGGTCGGCGGTGATGACCGCGTCGGGCTTCGTCACGCGCAGGATGTAGTCGACTTCCTTGGCGCCGTAGAAGTGGACGATCGGCACGACTGCGGCACCGAGGTAGGCGGTCGCCCAGTAGGCGATGCCGGCTTCGACCCAGTTGGGCAGCTGGAAGACGACGACGTCACCCGCGCCGACCCCCCGCGAGCGCAACGAGGTCGCCATGGCCCGAGCGGCGCGGTCGACGTCAGCGAACGTCCCGTCCCACTGCCTGACCTGCGACCGCACCTTGAAATGAGCGGTGGCTGACCGGGACAAGCCACGCTCGACCAGCTGGCCCAGGCTGTCGTTGGTCCACAGGCCCTGCTCGAGGTAGTGGGCGCGCAGGTCCGTCGGGACGCTGCGCAGGTTCCATCGGCTCACTGCGGCGTGGGCTTGTCGCGCATGCGGTCAAGATTCGCACGCAGCTCCGGGCTGTCGAAGGAGCGGTGCTCGGCGGTGAGTGCGTAGTCGATCGTCGCCAACACGGCGCGCTGGAGGTGCAGGTTGATCACCTTGCGGGTGTCCTCGACGGCCTGCTTGGGCAGCTTGGCGATCTTCTTGGCGCACGCCATCGCCTCGGTCATGACGGCGTCGTCGTCGACGACGTGGTTGACCAGGCCGATCGCGGCAGCACGCTCGGACGGGATGCGCTCCCCGGTGAGCGCGTACTCCTTGGCGAGCATGAGGCTCGTCATCAGCGGCCAGGTGATCGGTCCGCCGTCAGCCGCAACCAGACCGAGCAGCACGTGCGGGTCCGCGAGGTGCGCGCTGCGCGCCATGAACGCGACGTCGGACAACGCGACCAGGCTGCATCCCAGGCCGACCGCCGGGCCATTGACCGCCGCGATGATCGGGACCCGGCAGCCCGCCATGCCGGTGACGATCATCCGGCCGTGGGTGAGGCTGATCTTGCGCAGCGCCTCGTCGCGGACGAGCTCGTCGATGTAGCCGAAGTCGCCGCCCGCCGAGAACGCCCGGCCGTTGCCGGTGAGCACGACCGCGCGCGCGTCGGCGTCGGCGTCGATCTGCGGCCAGAGGTGCGCGAGGCCCTCGTGCAGCTCGTGGTTGGTGGCGTTGAGGTGGTCCGGCCGGTTGAGGCGTACGACGCGGATCGGACCATCGAGCTCGACCTGGATCGCCTCGGGTACCGAGTAGCTGCTGCTCATGCCTTGTCCACTTTCACGATGCCGGTAGCCCCAGGATTCTGGTCGCGACGAGGTTGCGCTGGATCTGTGCGGTCCCGCCCATGACGCTCTGGGCGCGGCTGTAAAGGTAGAGCTTGAGCCAGGTGTCATCACTGCCACCGAGCGCGAGCGCCGCGTGACCGACAGTCTGCTCGACCTGCGTCATCAGCAGCTTGTCGACCGACCCTTCCGGCCCGTGGGTGATTCCGTCCAGCCGGTCCGAGAGCCGGCGGCAGACGTGCGATCGCAGCATCTGCGACTCGACGATTGCCCATGCGAGCTGCTCGAGCTGGTCGCTGCGAACGCGATCCGGAGCTTCGGCGGCCCGTTGTGCCAGCTGTCGCACCGACTTGCGGTAGCGCGCGACGTAGCCGAGCTCGCCGGGCTCGCGCTCGTGGCTCACGACCGTCATGGCCAGACGCCAGCCCTCGCCGGGGGCGCCGATCATGTCGGCGGCGGCGGCATGGGCGTTGTCGAAGTGGACCTCACCGAACTCGCGGGTGATGCCGTTGATCATCTTCAACGGCCGCTGTTGCACACCCGGCTGGCGCATCGAGACGCGGAACGCCGAGATCCCTTTGTGCTTCGCAACGCTCGCGTCGGTGCGCGCGAGCACGAGACACCAGTCGGCCACGTCGGAGTAGCTGGTCCAGACCTTGTGGCCGTTGATGACGTAGTCGCCGTCCTCGCCGGGCGTCGCCGTCGTACGCAGCGAGGCCAGGTCCGAGCCCGCTTCGGGCTCGCTGAAGCCCTGGCACCAGCGGTCGGAGCCGTCCACGATGCCGGGCAGCAGCCGCCGGCGGATGTCCTCGCTGCCGTGATGCCAGATCCCCTGCACGAGGTAGCCCAGGCTCGGACGCGGCGGCGCACCGGCCGCCGCCAGCTCGTCGTCGACGATGACGTCGTAGGTCGTAGGGAGCTCGTGGCCACCGATCTCCTTCGGCCACGACAGGCCGAAGAACCCGGCCACGTAGAGCGCGCGGTGCCAGTCCGCCTGCCCCGCCCAGTACTCGTCCGACGTCGACGAGGCGGGAAGGTCCGGTGTGTTGTCGACCAGCCAGGCGCGCAGCCGAGCACGAAACGCCGCCTCGGCCGGCGAGTCACCGAAGTCCAACGCCGGCCCCCAGTTCGTGGTCGAGAACCCGTTGCAAGCTCAGACCCACCCCGCCGAACAGCTCGCTCGACAGCAGCGCCCGGCGCAGATACAGGTGCGCCTTGCACTCCCAGGTGTTGCCGATGCCGCCGTGCACCTGGATCGCGGTCTCGCACGCCGCACGCGCCGCTCGCGCGCAGTACGCCTTGGCCGATGCTGCCGCGGCGAGCGCCGCCCCGGGCTCGAGCGCATCGACCGCCCAGGCCGCGTGCAACGCGGCGCTGCGCGAGCCCTCCATCGCGACGTAGGCGTCTGCGAGCAGGTGCTGCACCGCCTGGAAGGAACCGACCGCGACGTCGTACTGGCGCCGAGTGGCGGCGTAGCCGCATGCGAGGTCGATCGCGCCTCGCATCGCACCGACCAGGTCGGCAGCTGTCATGGCGAGACCGAGCGCGGCAAAACGGACAAGGGCGTCGTCCGTTACCCCCCCGGCCGGCTCGGTCTCGCCATCTACTGGGTCAACCGCCTGGGCTTTGCGGCTGAGATCCACAGCGTCTGGCGCATCACCGGCGAGGGGAAGCGCAACGACTCGAAGCTGTCCGGTATCCGACACATCCGGTTCGACCAGGAGGACCCGGCGCGCACCGGCCGTGTCGATCGCCGTCGCGCCGCCGCCCGCCCGGGCGAGCTCGGCGAGGTCCGGTCGCAACGCGATCGTCTCGGCAGCGGTGGCCGCGGGCGCACCCGCCAGCCGCCGCAGCTCGGCGGCGAGCACCGGACCGAGGTAGGCGACGTCCGCCGGGCCACGTGCGAGCTCCTCGGCGACGAGAGCGACCTCGACCGCCGACGCGACCGGCGACCCGTCCGCTTCGGCCGCCCGCAGCTCGCGCCACCCGGCGGCGGCGATCGCGGCGTCGAGGCGCTCCACGCGGGTTCGGTCGTCGAGGTCGGCGACGGAACCAGGACCGAGCCTGGTGACGACCGAGGCAGCGGCGTCGCGCAGCGCGCGCTGCTCGTCGGAGAGGCGGACGTCCATGCGTTACCGGTCCGCCGTCATTCGGATCGCAGCGCGTCGGTGGCGTCGTCCCACCGGGCGGCGAGGGCACGACGCAGCACCTTTCCCGATGGCAACCTCGGGATCGCGTCGACCTCGATCACCGTTCTCGGGTGCTTGTAGGTGGCGAGCGAGGCGACGACCAGCTGACGCAGCTCCTCCGTCGTCACACTCGCCGACGGGTCGAGGACGACGGCGGCAACCGGACGCTCCCCGGCGGCCGCGTCCGTGACGCCGAAGACCGCGCAGTCGAGCACAGCCGCGTGGCCGTGCAGTACCGCCTCGAGCTCGGCCGGCGCGACCTGGAAGCCGTTGACCTTGATCATCTCCTTGGAGCGATCCGTCAAGTGCACCCACCCGTCGGCCTCGAGCCATCCGACGTCCCCGGTGCGATACCACTCGCCGTCGAAGGCGGCCGCGGAGTCCTCGTCGGGCAGGTAGCCGGCCATCACCGATGCGCTACGCACCTGGATCTCGCCGGTCTCGCCGGCCGGCAGCGGCGCGCCGCTGTCGAGGTCGACCACCCGCAGCTCGACGCCCTTCGGCGGCAGCCCCGCCGAGTCCAGACGCCAGTCCTCGGGGCGCCCGACCGGGTTGCAGGTGATGACCGGCAGCTCGCTTGCGCCGTACGCCGGCAGCCACCGCACGCCGGTGCGCTTGGTGACCGCCTCCGCGACGCTCGGGGTGACCGGCGTTGCGCCCCACATGATGTAGCGCAACGACGACAGGTCGTAGTCCTCGATCGTCGGGTGGTTGGCCATCGCGAGAGCGATCGGTGCAACCGCCATCTCCAGAGTCATCCGTTCGCGCTCGATGCGATGAAGAATCTCGTCGAGGTCGAACCGCGGATGCAACCGCACCGTGGCACCGGCCGCCGCCGCCGTCACGAGATTGAGCAGACCGAGGATGTGTGACGGCGGGGTCGCCACCTGGAACCGGTCCGCCTCGGTGAGGCCGAGCGCCTCGATCCAGTGATCGATCGCGTGGGTCATCGAGGCGTGGGTGTGGCGGACCGCCTTCGGTAGCCCGGTCGTGCCGGAGCTGAACACGAGCACCGCCTCGTCACTCGGGTCGACGGCGACCAGCGGGCGCGTCGCCTTCGCGGCGAGCGCCGCGGCGTAGTCGGCGCCGTCGACGTCGACCACGGCGTCTGCCGCCAGCCGACCGCGCAACAGCTCGATGGCGGGGCCGTCCGCGAACGCGAGCCGGGCACCGGTGATCGCAAGCGCGTGGTCGACCTCGCGCTGCTTCCACGCCGGGCTGAGCAGCACGCAGGCGGCACCGAGCTTGCTGACGGCGTTGCAGACGACCACGAACTCAGGACGGTTCGTCATCATCAGCGCGACGCGGTCGCCGGGCGCGATGCGCAGCGCGTAACCAGCCGCCAGCGCGTCGCTGGTCTCCTCGAGATCGCGATAGGAGAAGCGAAGGTCGCCGGCAAGCAGCGCGTCGCGGTCTCCGTACCTCGTCGCGGCTGCCCGCAGGCCGTCGTGCAACAGGGACGACGTCGGCACGGAAACATTGTTCTCAAAAACGGAATCGCGGTCAACGCCGGGGTTCGATCACACCCGTCGGCGCTATCGTTCCGCCCGTGAACGAGACGCCTGAAGACGTACGCCGGGAGATCGTCGACAACGTCCGGCGGTTCGTCGCGCGTGAGGTGACCCCGCACGCCTCGGCGCTCGAGCATGCCGACGAGTACCCCGCGGCGATCGTCGACCAGATGCGCGAGCTCGGGCTGTTCGGGATCACGATCCCGGAGGAGTACGGCGGACTCGGCCTCGACCTGCTGACCTACATCGGCGTGATCGAGGAGCTCTCCTACGGCTGGATGAGCCTGTCGGGGGTCATCAACACCCACACCATGCTCGCCACGATGCTCGTGGTGCACGGCAACGACGAGCAGCGGCAGAAGTGGCTGCCGGCCCTGGCAAGCGGTGAGAAGCGAGGGGCGCTGTCCCTGTCCGAGCCGGACGCCGGCACCGACACCAGGTCCTTGACCTGTCGCGCCGAGCCCGACGGCGACGACTACGTCATCAACGGGACGAAGGCGTGGGTGACGAACGGCGAGCGCGCCTCGCTGGTCATCCTCGCCGCGCGCACCCCGGAGGGCATCAGCTCGTTCATCGTCGAGAAGGAGCCGGGTGCCTCCTACCAGGGCATCTCGGTGAGCAAGCACGTCGGCAAGCTCGGCTACAAGGGCATCGAAACGGTCGAGATGTCCTACGCCGACCATCGGATCCCGGCCGCGAACCTGGTCGGCACGCCCGGCCGTGGCCTGCCGCAGATGCTCGGTGTCCTCGAGGTCGGTCGCATCAACATCGCCGCCCGAGCCGTCGGCGTCGCCCGAGCCGCGTTCGACGCGGCCGTCTCCTATGCCCAGCTGCGTACGACGATGGGCAAGCCGATCGGCGAGCACCAGGCGATCCAGCTCAAGATCGCCGACATGGCGACCAAGCTCGAGGCGTCGCGGCTGTTGACGAGGAGCGCGGCCGAACGACGGATGGCCGGGCTCCGCACGGACGTCGAGGCCGGCATGGCGAAGCTGTTCGCGAGTGAGACGGCGTTCGAGCTGGCGACCGAGGCGATGCGCATCCATGGTGGCGTGGGCTACACCACCGAGCTGCCCGTCGAGCGCTACTACCGTGACGCTCCGCTCATGATCATCGGTGAGGGCACGAACGAGATCCAGCGCATCGTGATCGCCCGCGGCATCCTGGCCCGTGCCCGCGGCGAGGGCCGGGACTAGCAGGCCGCGCGGCGCAGTGCGCGGGGTGCGAAGCGGCGGTGGATCGGGCCGACCATCCCCCACACCACCGGAGAGATTCGTGATCGGTAGGTGACGCTCGTCGTCCAGCTGAGCTCGCCGTCGGTCGTGCACATCAACAGCGCGACACCGAACAACCACGACTGCTGTGCCAGCGTCACCTGCCCCGGAAGCTCGGCGACCACCGGCCAGCCGAGGATCGAGTCGGTTCCCGTCAACGGGAAGCCGAGCCCCCAGCGCCAGCCCACGCGAAGGAACACCCGCATCGGCAGTGACGCGCCTTCGAGCACGAGCCGTGCCCAGTCCTGCGGGCTCCGGCTCAACGCATCGAGTGCAACCGCGGTGAACACGTCCGTGTAGTCGGCGCTGCCGGCGACCACCGGGTCACGCGTCGCCACCGTCACAAGATCCATTACGCAGCTCCGGGAGCAGGCGGTTCAGCGAGCGTGCCGCCGGGCTGCCCGTTTCAGCAGGTACGGCGAGATGCTGCGGTGCACGATCTTGACGACGGCCCACATCGGTTTGGCCGCTCTGGCCCGGTAAACGACTCTCGTCGCCCAGACCAGCCGGTCCTGGCCCACGTCGAGCAGGAGCGCGGCGTGGAACAGCCGGGACTGTTGCTCGAGCAGGACGTACTCCGGCGCCGAGCCCACGATGGGCCAGCCCAAGATGGCGTCACTGCGGCTCGGCTCGAACCCGAGGACCAGCCGCCAGCCGATCGCGACGAAGCTCCGGAGCAGCAACGGCGCGCCTTCCAGACACTCGCGCATCCACTGCTCGCCGGTGCGGTCGGCGGCGTTGGCGCACGGCGCGACGAAGGTGTCGCGGTAGTCGGCGTCGGGACACGGCGCATCCGCTGGCCACACACCCGGCGCGCTCGCCACGGGTTTCGACCCTACGCTCGCCTTCGACCGGCCGAGTACCGACAGGGGTCCCGATGATCGAGTGCAAGACCGCCGCCGAGATCGACAAGATGGCGGTTACCGGACGCTTCGTCGGCGAAACGCTCCAGACGCTCGCCGACCAGGCCGAGCCCGGGGTGAACCTGATGGATCTCGAGCACCACGCCCGGCGACTGATCGCCGATCGGGGCGCGGTGTCCTGCTACTGGGACTACGCCCCGTCGTTCGGGCGCGGCCCGTTTCGCAACGTGATCTGCCTGTCGGTCAACGACGCGGTGCTGCACGGCCTGCCGCGCGACTACGTGCTCCGCGCCGGGGATCTGCTCAGCCTGGACTTCGCGGTCTCGATCGACGGCTGGGTGGCGGACTCAGCCCTGACCGTCGTCGTCGGCGGGGCCGGCGACCCGGCCGACCTGGCGCTGATCGACTCGACGCAGCGAGCGCTCGATGCCGGCATCGCCGCCGCCGTGCCCGGCAACCGCCTCGGGGACATCTCGGCCGCAATCGGCGCCGTTGCCGCCGCCGCGGGATACCGCGTCAACCTCGACTTCGGCGGTCATGGGCTCGGGCAGACCATGCACGAGGATCCGCACGTCCCGAACGACGGACGGCCCGGCCGCGGCTTGGTGCTTCGGCCCGGCATGACGTTCGCCCTCGAACCGTGGTGGGCCCGCGGCACCGATGAGCTGGTCGTCGACCCCGACGGCTGGACGCTGCGTTCGGCCGACGGTTCCAACACGGCGCACTCCGAGCACACGATCGCCATCACCGAGCAAGCCGCCCGGATCCTGACCGCCCGTCCCGGCTGAAGGTGAGCACCGTCAGCTGCCGGCGGCACGAGCCCGGAGGTCCTCCTTCATCACCTTGCCGGTGGCGTTCAGCGGCAGCGCGTCGAGGATCTCGACGCGACGCGGCGCCTTGTAGTTCGCCATGTGGTCGCGGCTCCAGGCGATGAGCTCGTCCGGCGTCACCGACGCGCCTTCGTGAAGTACGACGAAGGCCATGCCGACCTCGCCGAGCCGCTCGTCAGGGATGCCGATCACGGCGACCGAGTGGATGGCGGGATGGGCCAGTATCAGGTTCTCGATCTCGGCCGGGTAGGCGTTGAAGCCGCCGACGATGAACATGTCCTTCGCCCGGCCAACGATGCGAAGCAGCCCGTCGGCGTCCATCGTCCCGACGTCGCCGGTCCGCAGCCAGCCGTCGGCTGACAGCGCCGCGGACGTCGCCGCCGGGTCGTCGAGGTAGTGCGACATCACGCTCGGACCTCGCAGCAGGATCTCGCCGGACTCGCCGACCGGCACGTCGGAACCGGTCGCGTCGACCAGCCGGATCTCGAACCCCGGCCTCGCCCGCCCGACGGTCGTGGCCACGACCTCGGGGCTGTCGTCGGGACCCGTGCCGCTGGCCGTGCCGGCCTCCGTCAGGCCGTATCCCGACACGACGATCCGGAACGGCAGCTCGTCGTAGATCCGCTCGATGAGCTTGACCGGGATGTCGGCAGAGCCGGTCACCGCCACTCGCAGCGAGGACAGGTCATGCGTAGCCCGGTCCGGGTGGTCGAGCAGCGACTGGTAGATCGTCGGCGCGCCGGGGAGCACCGTGATCTGCTCGCGTGCCACCCGGGACAGCACCCGGTCGACGTCGAAGACCGGTTCGGGGTACATCGTCGCGCCTGCGGTGATGCTCGCGAGAATGCCGGCCTTCAGGCCGAACATGTGGAAGTACGGGTTGACCATGAGGTAGCGGTCACCGGCCGACAGCCCGGTCATGTCCACCCAGTCCGCGGCGACCCGCAGCGTCCGGCCGTGGGTCTGCACCACGCCCTTCGCCCGCCCGGTCGTGCCCGACGTGAACAGGATGTCCGACGGGTCGTCGTCGGTGAGGGCAGCGCAACGGCGGCCCACCTCGGCGCTCGACGCCCCGTCGCCACCCGCGTGGAACTCCGCCCAGGCGAGCGCAGCACTCGGCACCTCACCGCTCGCCACGATGCGATGACCGAGGTGGGCCGAGGCGAACCCCGCGTCGTCGAGCATCGCCAGGTAGTCGGTGCCGAGAAAGTCGGTGACGGTGACCAACGCCTTCGCTTCGCTGCGCGTGAGGATATCAGCGGCCTCGCCGCCCTTGAAGCGGGTGTTGATCGGCACCAGCACTCCGCCGGCTTGCCAGATCCCGAGCACCGCGACGATCCAGCGGGCGCTGTTCGGCATCCAGATCGCGGCGCGCTCCCCCGGCGCGAAACCGGCGCCCACCAGTGCCGCCGCGAACGCCTGCGACTGCTGGCGCAGCTCGTGATAAGTGAGGGTCTCGTCAGCGTCGACCACCGCGGTCGCGTCGCCGTACCGCTCGGCCGTCCTCGCCAGCAGCTCAGGAATCGTCATGTGCTCCGCACTCCGCCGTAGGTCCGGCACCGTCTCACCGGAGATCAGTCTTACCGTCTGTGAGAATGTTCCTCTCACACGGTGTAAGAATGACTCGCGCAAGAATGCTTCGAGCCCGTACGAAATGCCAACCGCAGCAACCCTTTGAAGAGGTCAGATGACGCTCGCCGACTCCGACGTCTACTACGACCCGTACGACTTCGACATCGACACCGATCCGTACCCGGTATGGAAGCGGCTGCGCGACGAGAAGCCGCTGTACTACAACGACAAGCACGACTTCTACGCGCTCAGCCGCTGGGCTGACGTCGAGAGCTGCTCGTCGGACTGGAAGACCTACATCTCCAGCAAGGGCACGCTGCTCGAGCTGATCAAGATGGACTTCCCGATCCCGCCGGGATCGATCATCTTCGAAGACCCGCCGGACCACGACGTGCACCGCGCGATGCTGTCTCGGGTCTTCCGTCCCAAGAAGATCGCCGAGCTCGAGCCGAAGATCCGTGAGTTCTGCGCCCGGGCGCTCGATCCGATGGTCGGCGCCGGCGGGTTCGACTTCATCGCGAACCTCGGCGCGGAGATGCCGATGCGCACGATCGGATACCTGCTCGGCATCCCGGAGCAGGACCAGGTGGCCATCCGCGAAGCCATCGACGCGAGCCTGCGCATCAGTGAGGACGGCAAGCCCAGCGCCGACGCGATCGACCCGATGGCGATGGCGAAGATGTTCGAGGACTACGTCGAGTGGCGGGCCAAGAACCCCTCCGACGACCTGATGACCGAGATGCTGAACGCAGAGTTCGAAGACGTCGACGGCACGATGCGCAAGCTGAACCGCGACGAGCTGCTCGGCTACATCAACCTGATCGCGGCGGCCGGCAACGAGACCACCACCCGGCTGATCGGGTGGACCGGGAAGGTGCTCGCCGAGCACCCGGATCAGCGCGCCGAGCTGGTCGCGAACCCTGACCTCATCCCCAACGCGATCGAGGAGCTGCTGCGCTACGAGGCGCCGTCACCGGTGCAGGCGCGATACGTCACGAAGGACGTCGAGCACTACGGCCAGACCGTGCCGGCGGGCAACGTCGTACTTCTGCTCACCGCCTCGGCGAACCGCGACGAGCGCAAGTTCCCCCACGCCGACGCCTTCGACATCCACCGCAAGATCGAGCGGCACCTCACCTTCGGCTACGGCGTGCACTTCTGCCTCGGGGCCTCCCTCGCCCGCCTCGAAGGACGCATCGCGCTCGACGAGGTGCTCAAGCGGTTCCCGACGTGGGACGTCGACTACGACCGGGCGGTCCAGGCTCGGACCTCGACGGTCCGTGGTTGGGAGACCCTGCCGGTGATCACCTCCTAACCTCACAACCACCAACCGACTCAGGAAGCAGGAAGAGATGGGACTGTTCGACGCCTTCCGGTACGACGGCAAGCGGGTGCTCGTCGTGGGTGGTGCGACCGGCATGGGTGCCGCCGTCGTACAGGTCGTCAAGGACGCCGGTGCTGAGGTCGTGGTCATGGACCGCGCCGACGTCGACGTCGACGGCGTGAAGTTCATCCGCCTCGACCTGTCCGACAAGGCCTCGATCGAGTCCGCCATCGACGAGTGCGGCGGACCGCTGCACGCGCTGTTCGAGTGCGCCGGCGTGGCCGACGGCACGCCCGGCATCGAGCGGATCAACTTCATCGGCCACCGTCACCTGGTCGACCGCGCGATCGACAAGGGCTACGTCGGCAAGGGCGCCGCCATCGGCTTCATCTCCTCGGCCGCCGGCTTCGGCTGGCAGAACAACCTCGCCATCACCAAGGAGTTCCTGGCGATCACCGACTTCGACGAGGCGACGAAGTGGGCGCAGGACAACGGCAAGGCCGACTACATGTTCTCGAAGCTCGCGATCAACACCTACGTCGCGCAGCAGGCCTTCCCGATGCTCAAGAAGGGCATCCGGATCAACGCGATCATGCCCGGCCCGACGGACACTCCGCTGGCGCGCGCCAACGCCGACATGTGGCTCGGTTTCGGCCAGGACTACCGCGACGAGACCGGCATCGCAGCGTCGACTCCCCTCGAGCAGGCCTACCCGCTGGTCTTCCTGTGCAGCGACGCGGCGGCCGGCGTCACCGGCATCACGATGGTGACCGACGCGGGCTACTTCGCCTCCGGCGTCGTCGAGTCGTTCGAGCCGGCAGCCCCGGTGGTCGGCTTCCTGTCCGGAAGCATGTACGGCTGATCCACTCGACCGCCGTTTCTCTCAATCTCCTGCGGGGGTCAGCGGTGGGAGGTCTGTGGTCTCGAGGATCCCCGGGACCGCCGCGACCACGTAGGGGATCGCGTTGACCGGGCGGTTGGCGGTGTACCCGGGCGTGTGCGCGCCGAGGTCTTCGACGGCGAACGGGAACTCGAGGCTGACGTTCAGCGGGGCGTCGCCGTACGTCCGCACCCGCCACCCGGTCGCGAGCAGGTCCCAACGGGGATCGAGGTCGGTCGAGCAGTACCAGGTCGCGGTGAAGCGCACGACCTCCTCGCCCGCGCTCGACCCCGAAATCACGGTCCGCTGCGCCGCCACGGTGCCGGCCGGGATCGGCCCCGCCGCGATCGTCAGATCGCGGGTGGCTGCGGCCAGCTCGCCGTACGCCGACCAGTCGTCGACCCGCTTCCCGGCATGCTCGGCTAGCTCCTCGAGTGGCGGTCCGAACTGCGTCAACAGGTGGGCCGCGCGACGCGGGTCCGGCGTCGTCATCGGCCGGGCGTAGCCCATCTGCTCGAACAGCAGGTGCGGCGAGTTCCGCTCGGAGAGGTTCGCGTACTCCTCGATCTCGATCCGATCGACCCGGCACTGCAGCGACAGCAACGCGAGCGGCAGCGCGTCAGTGATGAAGCCCGGACTGCTCCCGGTCGCGTAGATCGAGGTGTTGCCCCGCGCGCAGGCCGCATCGATTCGTTGTCGCGCCTCCACGGAAAGCGCACGGCCGCCGGCCTGGAAGTCGCCGCACGTCGTGACGACGTTCGTGCCCCGCTCGAGCATCGCGACGACGTCGTCGAGCTCGGCCGCCCGCGGCATGTAGAGCACGCAGTCGGCGTCCAGCTCGATGACCGCGCGCTTGTCGGCGGTGGCCGCAACGCCGGTCGGCTCCTGGCCGCAGATCTCACCGACGTCTCGGCCCGCCTTCGACGGGTCGTAGACCAGCATCCCGACCAGCTCCAGTCGCGGGTCCCGCAGCACCTGTAGCGCGGCCCGCGTGCCGATGTTGCCGGTCGCCCACTGCACCACTCGCAGTCGTCGGCTCATCACTCCCCCAGCAGCTCGTCGGTGTGCTCGTGCAGCCGAGGCGGCGGCAAGTAGGCCGCCCGAGCCGAGTCGGTGTGAATCGGGCTGCGTACCAGGCGCAGCGAGCTTTCCCCGGCCGGGATCTCGACGATCATCCCGCGCCGCGCGACGTGCTCGCTGTCGAGGGCGACATCGAGGCCGACCACAGCGGCGACCGGCAGTCCGCTCGGCCGCAGCCGCGCCTCCCAATCGGCCGCGCTCGCCGCCGCCAGCCGAGCGGTGAGCAGACCGACCAGCTCCGCCCGGTTCTCGTGCCGCGCGTGCATCGTGGCGAACCGGGCGTCGGTCGCCCACTCCGGGCGACCGAGCTCGGCACACACTCGCCGCCAGAACTCGTCGTGGGTGACGAACATCGCAAGGTAGCCGTGCGCAGTCGGGAACAGCTGCGCCGGCACGTAGAAGTTGTGGCCACCCGACGGCTGCCTGGTCGGCACCACCCCGCCATTGAGGTACGCCGCCGCCTTGTAGTTGAGCTGACTCAACATCGTCTCGAACATCGAGACGTCGACCTGCCCACCGACGCCGCTGACGTCAGCCTCACGCACCTTCGCGAGCAGGCCGAGCGCCGCCATGATCGCCGAGGAGTTGTCCGCAGCGGTGTAGCCGGGAAGCATCGGCGGCCCGTCCGGCTCCCCGCTCATCGCCGCGAGACCGACGCCTGCCTGCACGAGGTAGTCGAAGACCGGCCAGTCCGCCTCCGGTCCGTCGAGGCCGTAGCCGGTCAGCGCGACGCACACGATCTTCGGGTTCGTCTCGCGCAGATCGTCGAAGGTGAGCCCGAGCTTGCGAATCGCAGACGGGCGAAGGTTGGCCAGCACAGCATCCGCCTTGCCCACCAACCGATGCAGCTGACGGTTGCCGGCTGGGGTCGTGAGGTCGATATGCACGCTGCGCTTGTTGCGGTTGATGCTCGCGAAGTAGACGTTGTGGCCGTCCACGTACTGCGAGCCCACCCCGCGGGAGACATCACCCGAGTCGGTCTCGACCTTGATGACGTCGGCGCCCAGATCGGCGAGCAGCATCGTCGCGTACGGGCCGGCGAGCACGTGGCCGACCTCGATGACCCGCAGCCCGGCGAGCGGACCGTTCACGGCGCCGGGACGTTCAGCAGCTCCACTACGACACCGTCCGGGTCGCGCACAGTGACGACCTTGACGCCGTTGCGCAACGTCGCATGTCGTACGTCGGTCCCGCCGGCGGCTTCCAGCCGTGGCAGGACAGCTGCGAGGTCGACCATGAAGGAGAGCATGACGGTGCCGGTCGCGATCGGCGCAGGCCCGGGCCCCGGCGCGACCGGGTCGGCGAGAGTCAGCAGCTCGACCTGGCCGCGGTCCGGGTGCTCGGGATCACCGAGGATCATCGCGTGCAGACGCCGCGAGCTGACGCCGCCGAACATCTCCGGCCACGGGCCGTCGAACTCCCGGTCGAGGACCGTCTGCAGGCCGAGCCCGTCGCGGTAGAACGCCAGGCTCCGCGAGGCGTCCGCGACGAAGACGACGACGTGGTCGAGATGCATCGTCGCCGCCTCAGAGCTCGGGGCACAGCGACGCGAGGAACGCCGTCGTCCGGTCGCGCGACTCGATGCGGGCCTCTCGGGTCTTGCCGTACGGCAGCAGCCGCACCGAGAAGTCGGTGACCCCGGCGTCCCGGTACTGCTCGAGCCGCTTGCGGATCGCGCCTTCGTCGCCCGCGACGAGGAACTCACCCGCGTCCTTCGCATCGCCGTGCTCGAGCAAGCGCTCGTAGTTGGGCGAGTACTCGGAGTGGCTCATCGCACGCCGCGCCCATTCGCGAGCGCCCTCGACCTCGTCGGTCCGGCACAGGGTGACCGGCACGCCGGCGACGATCCGCGGCGCCGGCCGGCCGGCCTGCTCCGCCGCTGTGGTGATGGTCGGCGCGATGTGATCGCCGATGGTGCGGTCGTCGGCCATCCACAGGATCGTGCCGTCGGTGCGCTCACCGGCGATCTTCAGCATCACCGGCGCAAGGGCGGCGAGCAGGATCGGGGTCGGCGTGATGTCGCTGACCGCCAACGGGTTGTGCACCCTGAAGTGCTCGTTCTCCACGTCGACCGGTCCGGGACCGGCAAAGGCGACGTCGAGCACCTCGAGATAACTACGGACGAGCCGGGCGGGCTTGTCGTAGGACAGCCCGAGCATGTCCTCGATGACCCAGTGATGTGAGGGCCCGATACCCAACGTGAGCCGGCCTTCACAGACCGCCTGGGTAGACAGCGCCTGGTGTGCCATCGCAATCGGGTGGCGGGTCTGGATCGGCAGCACCGCCGTCCCGAGCTCGATCCGGGTGGTGACCCTGCCCATCAGCGTCACCGCGGTCAGCGCGTCGAAGTCATCGGGCGGCTGGGCCACCCACGCAGACGCGAACCCGGCCTGCTCGGCGGCAATCGCATCCGACTCGATCTTTGCGACGGCCTCGCGGTATCGCCCCGGATCTGGACCGACCATCAGACCGATGCGCACCGGCCCAGTTATATCGCCATCACGGCGGTTGCGGTAATCGCGTTCTCAGTAGCGAGAGTCGCTATTGCAGACCGCCGGGTCTAGGCGATACTCGGCTGCGCACTCGAACGGAAGGAACGTCGTTGAGCAGGGTTGCGGTGGTTACGGGCGGCGCGTCCGGCATGGGCTTGGAGATCTCCCGGCAGCTGGCCGCGCGTGGGGACCGGGTGGCGGTCGTCGACCTCTCGGGCGAGGCGGCGCAAGCCGCAGCCGCCGCGATCGTGGCCGACGGCGGCCGAGCGATCGGGCTTGCCGCCGACGTCGCCGACCGGGCCGCGGTCGACGCGGCCTACCAGTCGGTCCGCGACCAGCTCGGCCCCATCGAGATCCTCGTGACGAGCGCGGGCCTGGACGAGTTCTGCTCGTTCACCGACATCAGCGCCGCGCAGTGGGAGCGCATGATCGCGGTCAACCTCACCGGCACGTTTCACTGCCTCCAGGCGGCGGTCCCGGACATGCTCGCCGGTCAGTGGGGCCGCATCGTGACGATCTCCTCGTCGAGCGCGCAGAGCGGGGCGAAACGGATGGCCCACTACGTCGCCTCGAAGGGTGGGGTCATCGGCATCACGAAGGCCCTGGCGGTCGAGCTCGCCCCTGAAGGCATCACCGTCAACACGATCCCGCCCGGCTTCATCGACACCCCGATGGTGCGCCGCGCCGAGGACAAGGGCGACCTGCCCGACGTGAACCTGATTGCGAAGCAGACGCCGGTACGCCGCGCCGGCACGCCGCAGGACATCGCCGCGGCAGCGGTCTTCCTGTGCTCCGAGGAGGCCGGCTACATCACCGGCCAAGCCCTCAACGTCAACGGCGGCTGGTACCTCTGATGCCCCGGCTCGAGCCGGTCCCCAAGGACCAGTGGGGCGAGGCCGAGGCCGCCGCGGTGCGCGCCGCGATGCCGGCGGCCGCGGCGGAACGCTTCCTGTCAGCCGAACCCGACGCGCCGCGGCTGGCCAACGGGATCAGCAGCATGCTGCACCATCCGCAGCTCGCGGCGGCCTTCCTCAACTTCAACGGTCAGCTGCTCTGGGAGCCGGTCCTCGACCCGCGGCTTCGCGAGCTCGCCGTGCTCCGGGTGGCGTGGCACACCCGAGCCCCTTATGAGTGGGTCCAGCACGTGAAGCTCTCGCAGCGCTACGGCGTGACCGAGCGGGAGGTCGAGGCCATCGTCGACGGGACCGACCCCGGATGGTCGAGCCTCGAAGCCGACGTCCTGGAGGCGACCGAGCTGCTGCTGACCACTCATCGGGTCGACGATGCGACCTGGCAACGGCTGACTGAGGCGCTGGACGCGAGAGCCGTGATCGAGCTGCTGTTCGTCGTCGGGACCTACTCCTGCCTCGCCATGGTGTTCAACGGACTCGGCGTGGAGCTGGACCCGGACCTGGACCCGACGGCACAGCCGATGCCTACGGCGCAAGGATGGCCGTCATCAGCACCGTGACGTTCGGGATCTACGTCCCCCAGCTGGCGATGAGCCCCGACGACTTGGTTGAGCGAGCCCTGGACTGCGAGCGGCTCGGCTTCCACGCGCTGTGGCTGTTCGACCATCTCTACGGGCCAGGCTTCCCGGATGCCGATGCCTACGAGGCCTGGACCCTCGCCAGCGTGCTGCTCGCCAAGACGACGACACTGCGGGTCGGGCATCTGGTCAGCTGCAACAACTTCCGCCACCCCGCTGTGCTCGCCAAGATGGCGACCAGCCTCGACGTGCTCTCGGGGGGACGGGTCGAGTTCGGGATCGGCAGCGGCTCGTACGAAGCAGAGCATCACCAGGCGGGCCTGGCCTGGGGTACGACCGCGGAGCGCTCGGAACGGCTCGGCGAGGCGCTGGAGATCATCACCCGGATGTTCGCCTCGCCGCGCACCTCGTTCGCCGGCAAGCACTACACCGTCGACGACCTGCCGAACCTGCCCGCTGCGGTCCAGCAGCCGCGGCCACCGATCCACATCGGCGGTGCCGGACCGAAGCTGACGCTGCCCCTGGTCGCCCGCTACGCCGACGTGTGGAACGTCCCGACGTACGCCCTCGACAAGCTCGACGAGCTCAGCGCCGTCCTCGACGCCGAGTGCGAGCGGATCGGCCGGGATCCCGCCGAGATCACGCGATCGGTCGAGGCGGTCCTGGTCACCGCCGCCGCCGACGGCCTGGACGCCGCGATCGAGGTCGGGCGACGCCGCTTCGGCGGCCCCGGGTTCGGACTCGACGACGGCGGGTTCATCGGCACACCGGACGCGATCGTCGATCGCGTCGGTCAGCTCGTCGACCGGGGGTTCTCGTCGTTCGTGTTCATGACCCACGACCGCGCCAGCACCGACACCCTCCAGCTCGTGGCCGGCGAGGTGGTCGGCCACTTCCGGAGCTAGACAGCGGCCCGCCGATGCCCGTCGGCGCGGGGTTGTCCGGGAATCACCCGAAATCTGACGCCGGGTGCCGCGTCCAGCGACGGTCGCGAACAGCCGACACTCGAAGGGTGAAGGAGCTGTGGCGGTCGGCGCGCCATCTGCGGCTGTGGTTCGAGTTCTTCGCCGCCGGCGTCGTCATCTCCGCCGTCTCCCTCGGCATCCTCGCTCCGGGCGTCCACGAGATCGGGAGGTTGGTCGCGTCCGCTGCCGTGTGCACCGCCTTGACGCTCGGCGGCGTCGTCGCGTTCGGCACCAGATCACGGTTCGCCCAGCTCTGGCCGGTGATCGCGGGACTGGTGGGGCTCGGGATCGCTGGCATCCTCACGACCGGACTCGCTCCTGCACTCGGCGGGCTGTTCGTGCTCGCCTTCGTCTACATCGGGCTCACCCAACCGCCGTGGACCGGACTCGCGCTCGTGCCGCTGGCCGCCGCGGGCTGGCTCGAGCTGAACCGGCCCATCACCCACGACGTCGTCGCCCGATTGCCGGTCGCCGTGAGCTTGTGGATCCTGCTCGCCGAGCTGTTGAGCCGGTTCAGCGCCGAACGGGATCGCGACAAGGGTCTGCTCGCCGTGCAGGCGACGCGTGACGCGCTCACCGGGCTGCTCAACCGGCACGGCCTCGACGACCTGCTCGGCGGCGCCCGGGCCGGCGATGCGATCGCGTTCCTCGACATCGACCACTTCAAGCAGCTCAACGACGACCGGGGTCACGCCGCAGGCGACCGGACCCTTGCCGACCTGGGCCAGGCGGTCCGCGCGTCGCTGCGCGTCCAGGACGTGGCGGTCCGCTACGGCGGCGAGGAGATCCTGGTGCTGCTCCCGGCAACCACCCCGGCCGATGCCGCCGTCGTCGTACAACGGCTGCGCGACCGCTGGGCCGTGCACCATCCCGGGGTCACCTTCTCGGCGGGTATCGCAGGGGTCGGTGACGGCGGCGGCGTCGAGGCCGCCCGGCAGGCCGACCAGGCGCTGTACGCCGCGAAAGGCCGCGGCCGCAACTGCACCGCGATCGCCGCGGGACAACGTGAGCCCGCTCACATCTCGTAGCGCAGCGGGTCACCGCGTTCCTACGCTTCACCCATGACGGTGCCGAGCACGTCTGCCGGTGAGCTGAAGCACAGCCTGATCCAGCGGTTGCGGGTCCGCGTGCCACTGGCGAACCTCATCGGCGCGGTACTCGCGTTCGTCTCCGGCGCGCTCACCGCCGCGGGCATCCGCGGTCAGCGCGGCGTCCAGCCCAGCGACTTCATCGTGTTCGCGCTTTTCTTCGCGGTGAGCACCCCGCTGGGCTACTCGCAGTGCAAGGAGGGATTGCGCCGGTCGCTGGACTGGCTCATGTCCGGCCGGCAGGCAACCGTGCGGGACCAGCGGATGGTGCTGTGGTTCCCCTGGCGAGTCGCTCGCGGCAGCTTGTACGTCTGGGTGACCGCGGCCGTGGTGTGGGGCGCGCTTGCCGCGTCCGGCCACCACCCGTGGCGCTTCACGGTGTGCCTGTCGCTGTCGATCCTGCTCGGCGGGTTCACGACCTGTGGGCTGACCTATCTGATCGTCGAGTGGACGATGCGGCCTGCGGTTGCGCTCGCCCTGGCCGGCGACGCCCCCGAGCGACCGATCGGGCCCGGCGTACGAACCAAGCTGGTCCTCGCCTGGATGGTCGGCGCCGACGTCTTCCTGCTCCTGATCGCGCTCACCGTGCTCGGCCGGCCCGGCAACCAACCGCCGAGCCGCCTCGACATCGGCTTCATCATCGCCGCCGGCTTCGCGGTCGGCACCTTGATGCTCTATGAGGTGAGCCGATCGCTCATGACGCCGCTGCTCGACCTGCGCGACGCGGTCGACCGGGTCGGGCGCGGGCAGCTCGATGTCAGCCTTCCGGTCAACGACGGCGGCGAGGTCGGCATGGTGCAGGCGGGCTTCAACCGCATGGTCGCCGGGCTTCGCGAGCGCGCGACCTTGCACGACCTGTTCGGCCGTCACGTCGGGGACGAGGTCGCTCGCCGCGCGTTGGCACAGGGAACCGTCGCGCTCGGTGGCGAGCGGCGCGAGGTCGGCGTGGTGTTCGTCGACGTGATCGGATCGACGCAGCTCGCCCAGACCCGCGCCCCGGAACAGGTCGTCGCGATCCTGAACCGGCTGTTCGCCACGATCGTCAGAGTGGTCAGCGACGAGGGCGGCTGGGTCAACAAGTTCGAAGGCGACGGCGCGCTGTGCGTCTTCGGCGCTCCGGCGTCGACCGACGACTACGCCCAACATGCGCTTCGTGCGGCACGCACCTTGCGCCGCGAGCTGCTGGCACTGTCCATGGTCGAGCCCGCGCTCGACGCCGCAATCGGGGTGTCCGCGGGGACCGCGGTCGCGGGCAACGTCGGCGCCGAGCAGCGTTACGAGTACACGGTGATGGGCTCGCCGGTCAACGAAGCGTCGCGCCTGACCACCGAGGCCAAGCAGCGACTCGGCCGGGTGCTCGCCAGCGAGGAAGTCATCACCCGCGCCGGGACCGAACGCAGCTGCTGGAAGGTCGCGGCCGAGGTGACGCTGCGCGGTTACGACCATTCGATCCTGGCCTACGAGCCGGCCGACTCGGTCAGGACGAGCGCCCCCGCCTAGGGGTCACCACCACCCGCAGCGGTTGCGACGTGCTGTGCTCCCCCGTACGAAGCGTGAGAGTGCGAGTGACCGGCACGTAGCGCCACGGCACCAGTTGGCCGTCGACCGTCACCCGGCTCGGCGGCGCGATGTCGCGGAACTCGACGGTCCACGCCCGATGGCCGAGCTCGCCCGTGAAGCCACCCTCGGCCGGGCCGATCGTCAACGACTGCCGGCGGCCGACGACGTCGTGCGTGACCGGCGTCCAGGTGTAGGCGCCGTGCTGGTAGCCGAAGCCGGACCCGGCGTCGTCGTAGAGCGACGTGGACCACTCCGCACCGCCGTACGTCGTCAGCACGAGACGGTCGCGCGGACCCTCCGGGGTGTGCGTCGCGGGCGGTTGAGTGACGATCGTCGCGCCGTCGCGGACGAAGATCGGGATCCGGTCGAGCGGCACCGACAGGCGGCGGGTCGACGGTCCGGTGAACGTCCGCCCGCTGAAGTAGTCGACCCACCTGCCGGGCGGGAACCAGACCGTCGCCTGCGCCGGGTCACCCGCGGCGCTCACCGGACGGACCAGGACGTCGCTGCCGACCGTGTACTCGCCCGGGTGCCGGTAGGCGGCGGGGGCGTTCGGCCAGCTCAGATAGAGCGCCCGGTCGATCGGCAACCCGCTGTCATAGGCCTCGCGCGCGACGGTATAGAGGTACGGGACCAGCTGCTCGCGCAGCCGCAACGCGTCGGCGGCGGCGCGGCGGGCCGGCTGCGGGTACTCCCACGGCAGCCGGGCGCCGTGGTTCGAGTGCAGCCGCAGGATCGGCTGGAACGCTCCGAGCTGCACCCAGCGCGCGTACATCGTCGGGTTGTCGACGGCTCCGGATCCGCCGGCGGTCGCTCCGCACATCTTGTGCACCGGCGCGCCGTTGAAGCTGCCGATGTCGTCGGACACGTACGGCAGACCGACGTTGCCCTCTTCAGTGGTCAACTTCGCTTCGAACCCGAGCATCGCCCAGGTGGCACAGGTGTCACCCGTGAAGTGGATGGCGTAACGGTGCTCGGCGAAGATGCCGGGCCCCGGGCCGGCGACCGGATCATCGCCTTGATGCGATCCGCCCACCCGCGACAGCACCAGCCACCGGTCGCCACGCTTGCCCAGCTGGCCGGTTTCGAGGGAGTTGAACCAGGTGTCCGGCGTCAGGCCGCCGACGCCGGCCACGGTCGCGTCGCAGCACCAGTCCAGCCACCACTCGTCGACACCGTCGGCGAGCACAGCGGCCTGCAACCCGAGGTAGGCGGCGATCTGGCGCTGCTGGGTCAGGTCGAACACGTGGCACTGCCCGAGCGGGTCGATCTGGGTGAGCGTGCAGCCGGGATCGATCTTCAGCGGACCGGTCCGTGCCACCGTCGCGGCGTACTTCGGGTCGGTGCTGTCGATCGACGGATGGATGTTGAGCGCCACGTCGACGCCTTGCCGGTGCAGCCACCGAAGGAACTGCGCGGGATGCGGGAACAGCGACCGGTTCCACTCCCAGCCGTTCCAGGAGAACGCCCGGCCACTGCCCACGACCGCGCCCGCCAGGACCGGCGCCAGCGGGCTGAGCTGCCGCTTCCAGTCGGTGTCGATCGACAGCGTGTCGAGCGGGACCCGGTTCCGGCGGAACTGCGCGAGCAGCGTCTTGTAGTCGGCGGCGGAGTAAGGGAAGTAGCGCGAGAACCAGACGCCGAACGCCGAGCGCGGCAGCAAGGGCGCCGGCCCGCTCAGCGTCCGTAGGTCCGACAGGCCGCGGGCATAGTCGTGCCCGTAGCCGAAGAAGTAGCCGTCCTGGTAGTCCGCCTGGAGCGGTCGCGTCGCGTAGCCCGGTGGCCTCGCGGTGAGCAGCGCATCGGTGGTGTCGTCGAGCAGGTACCAGCCGGCGCGGGTGAGCAGACCCGGATGGAGCGGCACCGGCCCGGCGTCGTCGTCCAGACCGCGGACCCAGCCGCCGAGGTTGCCGCGGCCGGCCGGGTCCGACCAGGACGGTCGGGCAGCCCAACCGCCGGCTTTCGGGACGATGGACAGGTCGGACGGGGACAGCTGGCCACCGGCGATGCGGTAGCGCAGGACGAGCGCGGCCGTCCGGATGGTGAGGACGCCACCCGAGACCGAGGAGGTGTAGGCGCCGATCGGCGTCCGGTCCTGCGCGACCATCGTCGGGGCGTTCTCGAAGCGGCCGTCCGGCGAGTACTCGAGCCGCACCATCGTGGGGGTCAGCACCTCGAACCGGGCGTGGCCGGCTCGGATCGCGTTCGCGGGACCGGCCGCGGTCGCTTCCGGGCCGGCGACCGCACGGGGAGCCAGTCCGACGGCGGCTGCGAGCGCGACGAGGACGGCCAGCCGGATCGCCTTCACGGCCTCGGATTGTGTCGTATGGTCAGCGCTCGTGAAGGCGCGTTTGGCCGCAGTTGTCCTCACGGCGAGCGCGACCTTCAGTACGACCTTCGCCGCCGTTGGCGCGCCGCTGGCGTCGGCCGGTCCCGGCGCGGACCACACTGCCGCCAAGCACCCGTACGCACCGCTGCCGGCGAACCAGCTGTTTCCGGCGCTCGCGAAATACCGGCGTTACGTCCACGCGCGGATCGACGAGCTCGTCCCGGAGGTCGCGCGGCTGGCCGGCGATCTGGCCGGGCACGACGCCGCCGCCGCGAAGGACGCTTGGCTGACCGCGCGGCTCACCTGGCTTCGGATCGGACAGGACGACAGCGCCTACGGAGTGTTCGGCGAGCTCGGTCAGCACATCGACGGTACGGCGGCCGGTCATGCCCGTGGCGTCCACGACCCCTCCTTCACGGGCTTTCATCGCATCGAGGTCGACCTGTGGCGCGGCCACAACGTGAGCGCGGCACACGCCGACGCGGTTCGCCTCGAGGGCTACGTCCGGCAGCTTTCGCGACTTTCGCTCGCCCGTGCGATCGCTTCCGACCCGACTGGGGTGAACGACTTCGTGCTGCGCAGCCACGAAATCGTCGAAGACGCGGTGCGCGACACCCTCAGCGGTGACGACGAGTACGGCAGCGGCACCGCTCTGGCGAGCGTCATTGCTGACGTCGACGCCACCCGCGAAGTACTGACGCTGCTGGCGCCGAAGATCGACGCGCGCTCGCCCGGCCTGGTCGCAAGGGCGCGCCGGCAGCTGAACCGGCTCGCCACCGTTGCCGCGCACGGGAAACGCGGCGGGCACTGGGTCGCGATTCGCGCGCTCCCTCGCTCGGAGCGCGAACGGGTGAACTCCGCCGCGGGCGCCGCCGATGAGACGTTGGCGGTCATCCCCGAGCTGCTGGAGGGCTGATGGCGCTCGACCGACGCCACTTCCTCGCCGGATCCGGGCTCGGAGCGCTCGCTGCGGGCTTCAACCTCAGGCGGGAAGGCTCGGCGAACCCGCTGCCGATCGGTGGCCCGAACCTGGAAAGCGACGGCACGCCCGACTACAACCGGCTGGGTGGCCCGGCCGCGACGATGGCCGCGGTGCCGTTCCACGGACCCCACCAGGCCGGCATCACCACACCGCCGCCGCCGGCCGCGTGCTTCGCCGCCTTCGACGTGACGGCCGAGCGCCGGGCGGATCTCGTCGACCTGCTGAAGACGCTGACCGACCGGGCCCGGCTGCTCACCACCGGGGGTCGTCCGCACAACCTGGGCAGGAACGCTCCGCCATCCGACAGCGGCACGCTCGGACCGAAGCTGCCCGCTGACGGTCTCACGGTCACCGTCGGGTTCGGCCCCTCGCTGTTCGACAGCCGTTACGGCATCGCGGGCCGCAAGCCGGTGCACCTCACCCCGATGCGTCCGTTCCCGAACGACGACCTGGACCCCGCCCAGACCGGCGGCGACCTGCTCCTGCAGATCTGCGCGGGAAGCCAGGACACCGCGCTGCACGCACTGCGCGACATCGCCAAGCACACCCGTGGCGGCATGCAGCTGCGGTGGCGGATCGACGGCTTCATCTCACCGCCGCGGCCCTCCGGCGTACCGCGCAACCACTTCGGGTTCAAAGACGGAATCGCCAACCCGGACGTCGCGGACGCGGCAGTCGCAAAGGCGTTGCTCTGGACGCAAGCCGACGGCAACGAGCCGGCTTGGGCGGCCGGCGGCAGCTATCACGTCATCCGGATCATCAAGCAGTTCATCGAGTTCTGGGACCGCGTCGGCCTCGAAGAACAGCAAGGAATGATCGGGCGCAACCGGATCAGTGGCGCGCCGCTGGACGGCACATCGGAGACGGACGTCCCCAACTACCGGGATGACCCGAACGGCGCAGTGATCCCGCTCGACGCCCACATCCGGCTGGCGAACCCGCGGACGGCGGCGACCGAGTACTCCCGCATCCTGCGACGCGGGTACAACTACGACCGCGGCGTCGACCTCAACGGCAACCTCGACGTCGGGTTGGTGTTCAACTGCTTCCAGCGCAACGTCCGCACCCAGTTCGAAGCGGTACAGGCGCGTCTGGTGGGCGAGCCGATGGTCGACTACGTGTCCCCGGTGGGTGGCGGCTACTTCTTCGCACTCCCCGGCGTCGCCGACCGGCGAGACTGGTACGCCAGAGGTCTGTTCACCTGACGTAGGACGGGAAGATCCCAGATGCATCGCCCCGCGCTTCGGCGTGTGATTGCCGCGCTCGCCGTCCTCGCCGGCGCGCTCGCCACCTCGCTCGCCGTCGTCCCGGCGTCGGACGCGGCGGCGACCGTCACGACCACCGGCCTGTCACCGGGAGAGATCAAGCACGTCTGGATGATCGTGCTCTCCGACAAGTCCTTCGCTGCGGCGTTCACCGGACTGAACGACAACACCTACCTGTCCAAGACGCTGCGGGCGCAGGGCGTCCTCGTGAAGGACTACTACGCCACCGGTCACTTCGCGATGGATGACTACATCTCGCTGGTGTCCGGCCAGGCACCGCAACCGGACACCCAGAACGACTGTGCCGGCCCGGCGAGCGACATCGGGTCGGACAACGGGATCGACGACTCGGGGCGCGACGGCATCGTGACCACCCCAGGGGTCAACTACGGCCAAGTGATCTCCAAGCCCGGGCCGAACGCGCCAGAGACGTCCGCGGCCGCCACCACGAACGGCTGCGTCTATCCCCTCGACGTGCCCACGCTGTTCAACCAGCTGAACGCGGCCGGCGTGACCTGGAAGGGCTACGCGCAGGACCTCGGCAACGTCGCGGACCGCGAGCAGGTGACCGGGTGCGGCTACCCCGGCGGCGCTTCGAACAACCCCGACACCGATCCGACCGATCTCGCCGCCCCTTCCGGGGACGTCACGAGCTTCACGGCCGCGCAGCCGAACGACGAGTACGTCGCAAGCCACTTCCCGTTCCCCTGGTTCCACTCGCTGACCGGTGGGACCGCAGGCGGTACGTCGTACCCACCGCTCAACGAACCGTCCAACGGCGGCACCAACTGCGACGGCAACCACATCGCCAATCTGGACAGTCCCAGCTCCGGCCTCGAACACGACCTGCAGCAGGAGTCGACGACCCCGGCGTTCTCGTGGATCAGCCCGGACGCGTGCAGCGACGGCCACGACCAGGTCTGCCAGGGCAACAACCTCTCGGGCGCCTTCACGATCGACGGGGCGCCGAACTACGCGCCCGCAGGCGCCTCGCAGTACCAACCGGAGACGACCACCCCGGTGAACTACACCGGCGGACTGTTCGCCACCGACCTGTTCCTCGAGTACTACATCCCGCTCATCGAGGCATCGCCCGCCTTTGCCGACGGCGGGCTGATCGACATCACCTTCGACGAAGCGACCCCGCCGTTCACCTACAGCGGGAACAGCTTCAACAACGCGAACGCCTTCAAGCGCACCGCGGGCGACCAGCCCAACTACTCGCAAGGCGAAGCGGCAGACCTGGCCGGGGAGAACATCGCCGGGCGCAACCACCGCTACGAACCGACCGGACCGATGACCCCGCTGGCGCGTGACCCGGCCACCGGCTACCAGCTCTACCCGGGCCCGGGCGACAACGCGTTCATCGACCGCACCACCTCGCCCGGGCCGGCGACGCACTCCGTCGACGGCGAGCCCGGATCGTCGACGATCAGCGACGACGCGATCACCGCGAAGGATGTCGGCCGCGTCGTGACCGACACCGTCGACTCGCCCAGCCCGTTGGGCACCACGACTGCCTTCGTCGGTCCGGTCACCGACACCGGGCCGCTGTTTCCCACGTCGCCGGCCGGTCCGGTCGTCCAGGGCTCGTTCCAGCTCGTCGACTCGACCGGTAAGCCGATCGTGCTCACCGGTCGCGCAACCCAGATCATCCTCTCGGGCGAGCAGGGCGGCCTCGCCCCCGGCGCCGTCGCCGACGGCAGGACCGCCGACCCGCTGTTCGACCCGTTCAACCCGACGCCGGGCGGAGGACGCGTCGGCAGCCTGTTGATCGGTCCGGCGGTCAAGGCCAACACGAGCAGCACGGTCCACTACAACCACTACAGCTGGCTGCGCACGATGGAGGACATCTTCGACGTTGCCGCCGGCAATGACACGACGCCGCTCACCGCGGGATCGGTGTCGGGCGGTCTCGACGGCAAGGGCCACCTGGGCTTCGCGGCACAGCCCGGGCTGTGGCCGTTCGGCTCCGACGTGTTCGGCAACGAGCGGCACCCGTCGCCGCCGCCGTCGTTACCTTCGCCAGGAACCACCGGCCTCGGTTGACGATGTGACGCCGTTGACGCCAGTGTGACTTGACGATGACATCACTTTGATGTCAAAGTGTCGTCATGCAGATCGACGGCTATGTCCAGCTGATCCGGGAGGATCTCGACCGCATCGCCGCGGTCGGCGGCGACGAGGCCATGGTGCGAGCCGCTGAGCTTCTCGGGTTCGCCCTCGAGCCCGCGCTGGCTCGGCGGCTGCAAGAGGCGCTGGGCGAGGCCGCCCTCGAGCTGTCGGGGCAGCTGCCCGACGGTGGGGTGGAAGTCCGCATCGTCGGCAGCGAACCAGAGCTCGTCTACGTACCGGCGATCACCACCGCGGAGCCGGCGACCGACGAGGCCTTCGACGCCCGCATCACCCTGCGACTGCCGGAGCGGCTGAAAGCGCAGCTCGACGAGGCGGCGTCGGGGGCCGGCGTCTCCGTCAACACCTGGCTCGTCCAGACCCTCACGAAGGCCGTGGAACCCAGACCCGCAGCCACCGGCAGCCGGCGGCTGACCGGCTACGGCCGCGCCTAGACCTGAAAGGCGAATCCATGATCGACAAGACGTTTTCCACGACCGGCCCGGTGCGGCTGACGGTGCGACTGCACTACGGCGACATCGAGGTCACCAGCGTCGACGCCGCCGAGTCCACGGTCGAGATCGCGGGCCCGCAACGTGTGCTCGACGCGATGAGCATCGAGCAGGACGGCGACCGGATCGCGGTCCAGATGCAACGCAAGCTGTTCGGCGGCTTCAGCCATCGCCACGGCGAACCGGTGCGGGTGCGAGTGACCGTGCCGCACCGCAGCCGGCTGGAGCTGGCCAGCGCAGCGGGCGAGACGGTTCTGGACGGAACGTTCGACCGGGTCAGCGCCCAGTCGGCGGCCGGCGAGTTCCGAGCCGGCGGGGAGATCGTCGGCGACGCCACCGTCAAGACGGTCAGCAGCCACGTGCGGCTGGCGAAGGTCGGTGGCGACCTGACCGCCCACAGCGTGTCGGGCAACGTCATCGCAGAGGCCGTCGGCGGATCCGTGTCCGCCAAGTCGGTCTCCGGCCACGTCAGCATCGGGTCGGTGCGCGACGGCCGCGTGGACGTGCAGAGCGTCTCCGGCGACGTGGAGGTCGGCATCGCTCACGGGACGAACGTGGACGTCGACGCGGTCACCGCGTCCGGGACCCTCAGCTCCGAGGTGCCGCTGTCCGGATCCCGTGGCGCGGCGACCGGCCCGACCGTCGTCGTACGCGGCAAGACGGTCAGCGGAGACGTGCGGCTGTTCCGCGCCGCCTGACGGGCGTCCCGCTTCGCGACGCAGCCGCGTCGCGGTTCAGGTGAACCGGCAGGCCGTCGTCGACGTGAGGTCGGGTATGGCAACGGAGCAGCTGGTCGCGCCCCGCGCGCTCGGCTTGCCCCGGGCGACCTGGCTGCGCGGCATCTACCTGCCGACCGTCGTCGTGGCCGCCCTCACCGCCTGGCTGTGCCACGAAGGCTGGCGGGCCCTCGCCCCCTGGGGCCCGCTGCGCCAGGTGCGTACGGCGGAGTTCCAGCTCGCCGGTCCGGTGGTCCTCGGCTTCGTGCTCGTCGTCTTCGCCATCGAACGGCGCTGGCCCGCCCAGCCGCGGGCTGCACTGGCCCGCGGCCACGTCGTCGACGCGATGTATTTCGGCGTACACGCTCTGATCGGCGTGCCGATCATGGTCCTGGCGGGTACCGGCTTCTCCTCGTTGCTGGCGCGGCACGCACCGTGGCTGGTCATCCCGCGGGTGCCCGCGGTGCCGCGGGCGCTGTTCGTGGTTCTCGCCATCATCGGCATCGACGCCTTCGACTGGCTCGCCCACTACGGAAGCCATCGCCTCAACGCGCTGTGGCGGCTGCACGAGGTGCACCACTCGCAGGAGGAGCTGTCGATCCTGACGACGTTCCGGACGAGTCCGCTGGTCCACTTCGGCTTCATCATCACCGCTGTCCCCGTCCTCGTCCTCGCCGGCAACGCCGCCACCCCGGCGGAGCTGCTCACCGCGTTCGCCTGCTTCGGGGCGCTCCCCCACGCCAACGTGCGCTGGAGCTACGGACGGCTGGGAAGCGCGATCATCAGCCCGACCTACCACCGCGTGCACCACCGCACGTCGGGCCGGCTCGACGTCAACCTCGGCACCATCTTCACCTGGTGGGATCGGATGTCCGGACGCGCGATCTTCCCTGACCTGGACGCGCCGGTCCCCCCGACGGGGCTGGCCGGGCGCCCGGTCGCGGTCGAACAAGCAACCGACCACCCCCGCTACTTCCGGCTGGTCGGCAACCAGCTCATCCAGCCGTTCCTTCGAATCCCATCAGGGAGCTGACGTGTTCGCTGCCCACCGCTCGACGCCGGTCCTCGCGCTCTGCGCACTCGCCGCCGGGTTGACCGTCGCCTCAGGAGCGATCCACCTCTACCTCTGGGACCACTTCTACCGGCACATCACGACCGGCCACATGAACGCCTTGTTCCTCGTCCAGTGGATCCTGTGCTTCGTCGGCGCCGTGGCGCTGCTGGTGATGCGCAACCTCCTTGCCGTCCTCGCGAACGCCGCCCTGCTGGCCGGCACGTTCATCGGCTTCCTCATCGCGAAGTACCACCACGGCGGGTTGTTCGGCTTCGCCATCCCCGGCTTCAGCTCGTGGGAGACGCAGTGGACCACGGTCGTGGAGATCGCGGGGACGGTCGTCCTTGTCGGCGCGGCGGCGGCGATGGCACGCCGATCCGAGGCCTGACCACGGCCGGTTCGCCCTAGAGCCAACGGCGGTCCTGAGCCACCCGGCACAGCTCCCGGCGTTTGGTGTGTGTCGGCACGTCGGCCAGCCCGGTCTTGACGTACGCGCGGCGAAGCGCCGCCTTGATGGCGTCGACCGCGAGCGGCGTTCCCAACGCCGCCGCGATCTCGGCATTCGTCGCCGGCTCACTGCCGCGCACCCACGGCTCGGCAAGGCAGCGGACCACCTGGAGCTGGTAGGGCGAGAGGCTGTCCGCGGCGGCGACCGCATCGCGGACACTGCTCAGCGACATCGCCTTCGTCTCGTCGACGACCTCGTCAGCCGTCAGCACGACGGTGGCCGCCACAGCCCCGAACTCCAGCCGGTCGCCGTCGCGCAACGGGCAGTCGACGAACATCGGGATCCGAGTCCCGTTGAGCATCGTCCCGTTGCGGCTGCCGCAGTCGCTGATCGTCCACGACGTCTGGGCGCGGCGGACGACGGCGTGCTCGCGGCTGACCGAGTCGTCCTCGATGCGCAGCGCCGCGTCAGCGGCGCGCCCCACCGTGAGACCGTCGCGCAGCTCCGCCTCGGCGCCCGACTGCGTTCTGAGAGTCCCCGCCGTCACGTCAGGGGATTTGCCCGACTTCACCGACACCGAATCGTTAGCCAGCCAGTCAGCCGGGTAGGCATTGCGCCAGCCAGCAGAAGGAGTTTCGTGACTTCGGCAACGCGGGATCGGCTCGCGGATCGCTACCAGCTCACCGAGCGCATCGCGACCGGTGGCATGGGCGTGGTCTGGCGTGCCCGTGACGAGCGGCTCGGGCGAGACGTCGCCATCAAGCTCATTCGCCCTGAGTACGCCGACGACCCGACGTTTCGCCAGCGGCTGCGCCTGGAAGCGCGCGCCACCGCCGCGATCCGCAGTCCGCACGTCGTCCGGCTGCACGACGTCTGCGAGTCACCGGCGCCGGACGGCGGGTGTGACGCGTTCATCGTGATGGAGCTCGTCGAGGGTCGGCCGCTGTCCAGCGTGCTGAACGATGGCCCGCTGTCAGTGGCGCTGACGACCTCGATCATCCAGCAGACCGCGTCAGCCCTAGCCGCCGCGCACGAGCAGGGCATCATTCACCGCGACATCAAGCCGGCGAACCTGATGGTCGACGGGGCCGGGGCGGTCACCGTGCTCGACTTCGGGATCGCGCGCGCCGCTGACGCCGTCGCGTTGACCGCGACCGACCTCATCCTCGGTACGGCGCGCTACATCTCCCCGGAACAGGCCGACGGCCGGGGTGCAACAGCCGCGAGCGACGTGTACTCCCTCGGCGTCGTCGCCTTCCAGTGCCTGTCCGGCGCCGTGCCGTTCGACGCCGCGTCCGATGTCGCCGTGGCGCTCGCCCACCTGCGCGAACCCGTGCCGCCGCTGCCGCCGACGGTCCCTTCGGCGCTGGCAAGCCTGGTCACGCGCATGCTCGCCAAGGCGCCTGCGGACCGGCCGCGCGCTGCGGAGGTCGTCGCGGCACTGTCCGACAACGGTCCCCTGCCGGAGACGGCGCCGATGCCCGTCGTGGCCGCCGCCGCGGCGGACCCCGGCATCACCAGGCCGATCAGGACCCGGGTGCTCACCCGCCACGACTGGGTGCGCGGCCACGACTTCCGGGACAGCCGGTCCGCGGCCATCCGGCCCGGCGTGCTGCTGCCCGCCGGCGGCCTGGCGGCCCTGCTCCTCATCGTGGCGGCGATCGTAGGCGGTCCGAACGGCGCGCCGCCCACCGCCGCGTCGGTCACGGGCGCTCCCGCCGCGACCGACACCGCCCACCACATCGCAGCGAGCGGACCCGACGTCCGACCGTTCCGGTACCTCGGCCACGACTGGGCCAAGGTGCGCCGCGAACTCCACCGGCTCGGGCTGGTACCAGTCCCGCACTTCGCCGGCCACGGCGCCCGGCAGACCGTCGTCGGGCTCGCCCCCACCGGTCACGTACCGCGCGGCACAAAGGTGACGGTCGAGGTCTCCCGCACGCCGGCGCCGGCCAGGCACGTCGCGGCCAAGCCGCAGGCGCCGGCCGGCCATCCCCAGCCCGCACCGCCCCCGCCGGCTCACGTGCCGCCCGGACAAGCCAAGAAGCACGGCGGTCCCGGGCCGGGTTGACCCATCCGAGGGTGAGCGGTGACCCGGTGACTTGGTTCGTCACTCGGGTTACCGCCGCCGACGGCGCGCGTTTCGGCTGGCGCCTCGGGGCGACCTAGGAATCGTGCCCCTTCTGCTCTCGGCGCTGCTCCTTGTCATCTCCGCCACCCTCACCAGCGTCGCGGCGGCGACGGTCTGGTGGATGCTGCACGCCTGGCGTACGCCGCTGGCCATGAGCGACACCGAGTTCGAAAGACGCCCGGACCCGCCGCGGCTGTCGTTCTCGTTGCTCGTGCCGGCTCGCCACGAGGAAGCCGTGCTCGCGAACACGCTGAACCGGCTGACCCAGCTCGCTCATCCGGACTTCGAGGTGATCGCCATCGTCGGCCACGACGACCCGGCGACGGAGCAGGTCGCGCGAGCGGCGGCGGCGCGCTCCGGCGGTCTGATCAGCGTCGTCGTCGACCACAACGAGCCGAAGAACAAGCCGAAGGCGCTCAACACGGCGCTGCCCCACTGCCGGGGCAGCGTGATCGGCGTGTTCGACGCAGAGGACGACGTCGACCCGCGGCTGCTGCGCGTGGTGGACACGGCCTTCCGCCGGGAGGACGCCCACGTCGTACAGGGCGGCGTCCAGCTGCTCGACTTCCGCTCGTCGTGGTTCTCGCTGCGCAACTGCCTCGAGTACTTCTTCTGGTTCCGCTCTCGTCTGCACCTGCACGCCCGTCATGGGTTCATCCCGCTGGGCGGCAACACGGTGTTCGTCCGCGCGGACCTGCTGAAGGCGGTGGGCGGCTGGGACGAGGACTGCCTCGCCGAGGACTGTGAGCTCGGCGTGCGGCTGTCGGCGCTCGGCGCCCGGATCGCGGTTGCGTACGACCCGCACCTGGTGACCCGGGAAGAGACGCCGCACTCGATGACCGCCCTCGTGAAGCAGCGCACCCGCTGGAACCAGGGTTTCCTTCAGGTGCTGCGCAAGGGCATCTGGCGCGAGCTGCCAACCGGCCGGCAGCGCCTGCTCGCGCGCTTCACGCTGGCCCAGCCGTTCTTGCAGGCGTTCGCGGGGATCTGCGTGCCGGCGTCCATCGCCTTCGCGCTGTTCGCCCGGGTGCCGTTGGTCGTGGCGCTCACGACCTTCGTCCCCGCGATCCCGACCGTCGCCATGATCTGCTTCGAGATCGCCGGGCTCCGCGAGTTCTGCCGCGCGTACTACGTGCGCGCCCGGATCCGTGACTATCTGACGCTCGTCGTCGGGACGCCGGTCTACCAACTGCTGCTCGGCTACGCCGCGTTGCGTGCGGTCGTCCGCGAGTCGACCGGCGACCGTGGCTGGGAGAAAACCGCCCACAGCGGCGCCCACCTGGCCAGCTCGGCCGCAGCCGCGTCATGAGCGCCGACCTGCTCGCTTTCTCACCCGAACAGCGCCGCAAGCTCGCGCTTCCGGTCGATCCGCCGCGCGACCCGATCGGCAGCTGGCGCAGCAGCCGCGCCCGATTGCAGGCGTGGCTGTGGCGCCATCGCAAGAGCCTGGCGATCGTCGTACCGCTCCTGGTCGTCGTCGCGGCGGTCCGGCTGTGGGGGCTGGCGCACGGCCCGGCTCTGGCCGACGACGAGGGGACCTACGTCGCGGAGGCCTGGGCGGTCCAGGTCAAGCACAGCCTCGCGCCGTACACCTACTGGTACGACCATCCGCCGTTCGGCTGGATCCAGATCGCCGCCTACACCTGGCTCACGGGGACCTTCCACTCCG
Organism: Mycobacteriales bacterium; assembly: GCA_035550055.1. NCBI lineage: Bacteria > Bacillati > Actinomycetota > Actinomycetes > Mycobacteriales > Mycobacteriales bacterium. The sequence continues at coordinate 95,801 of DASZRO010000005.1, forward strand.
CCGGCCTGCACGTCATCGCGGTCCGCAAGATGATGGTCGGGTACGCGGTCGTCGACGCCGGGCTCATCTACGTGCTGGCCCGACGGCTCGAGGTACGCCGACTGTGGTCGGCCGTCGCCGTCGGGATGTGGGCGCTCTCGCCCCTTGCCGTCGGGTACTCGCGGATGGTCTACCTCGACAACATCGCGCTCCCCTGGGTGCTTGCCGCCTTCGTCCTCGTCGCGACGCCGCGGCGTTCCCTGTGGGCTCACACCGCGGCCGGCGCACTGTTCGCGGTCGGCGTGCTGAGCAAGGAGACGATGATCCTGCTCCTGCCCGGCATGCTGCTGCTCGCCTGGCAGCACACCGACCGGCGGACCCGATCCTTCTGCCTCGTCGGGTTGTGCGCGTCGGGGATCCTGGTCGCGCTGCTCTACCCGCTGATGGCAGTGCTGCGCGGCGAGCTGCTGCCCGGCCCTGGCCACGTCTCGCTGGTCCAAGCGCTGAAATGGCAGTTCTTGTCCCGCCCTTCGACCGGCAGCGCACTGAGTGCGGGCAGCGCCTCGCGGATCCTGCTCGACCAGTGGCTGTCCCTCGACGGCTGGCTGCTGCTGCTGGGCGTGATCGGCGCGGCCGGTTGTCTTGCGGTGCGACGGCTGCGAGCGGTCGGCGCCGTGGTGGTGGTGCTGCTCGTGGCGGGTCTTCGCCCGGGCTATCTGCCCCAGCCGTACGTCATCGCGCTGCTGCCGTTCGCCGCGCTTGCCGCCGCCGCAGCCGCGGATGCGGGCTGGACGGCGTTGCGCGACCGGCCACCGGTCCCGATCCGTCCCAACGCGGGGCGGGAGCGGCGCCTGCGGCTCGCGGGGCGTGGCGTCGTGATCGCGGCCTCGGTCGCGCTCGCCGCGACGACCGTGCCGCAGTGGCTGCACGGCGACTCGGCGCTCGCGGCGGTCGACCAGACCACCCCGACCGTCGACGCGGAGCACTGGCTCGAGACGAACGCCCGGCCCGCGATCGACGCCAGAACGGGCGGCTTCGGCAGTGACGTGCTCGTCGACGACACGATGTGGGCCGACCTGGTGACCCACGACTTCCCGCAGAACCAGGTCATCTGGTTCTACAAGCTCGACTACGTCGACAACCTCGATCCGTCGGTACGCCGGCGAATCCACGACTACCGCGACTTCGGCTACGTCGTGTCCAGCCCCATCATCCGCGCCGGGCTCCGGCAGAGCCCGGCGCCGCGATACGAACTGGCGCGCCGCGCGCTCGCGCACTCCCGACAGGTCGCGAGCTTCGGCACCGGCCCGGATCGGATCGCCATCTACCGCGTCCTCCCAGCGACGACTCCGACAGCGAGGAGAGCCACATGACGACCCCCGTCCTGCCCAAGCTCGACGTTCACGGACCGAACCCCGGGTCTCCCGAGTTCGCTCCGGCGATGCGTGGCTACGACCGTGGCCAGGTCGACGACTACGTCGCCCGGCTCGGGGACTTCCTTGCCGACGCCGAACAGCGTGCTCAGCGCGCGGAAGCGGCGATGGCAGACCTCATCGAACGCAACGAACGCGTCACCGACGAGCTGCGGCTGGCGATCGACCGGCGCAACCAGCGCCGCTCCGGCGAGCCGTACGAGGGTCTCGGCGAGCGAATCAGCGAGATCCTGCGGCTGGCCACCGAGGAGGCGGACTCGGTTCGAGCGCAAGCACGTTCGGAGGCCGAAGCGATGGTGGCCGAAGCGGGCCGGCACCGCGAGGCCGAACGGGACAGCTGCGAACGGGAGCTCGCCGACATGACCACGCGTCGCGACGCCGTGGTCGCCGAGCTGCGGCGGGTGCAGGAAGTGCTGGCCACCCTCGGACTTGCCGACCACGTGCTTCCCGCGGAGGTCGTCGAAGCCGCCGCCGCCGAGCCCAGCGACCCGGACCAGACGGCGACCCGCGCGTTCCAGCGGCCGACGGTCGACGCCCCGAGCTGATGCGGCGCCGCCACACCGGGCTGCTCGCGGCAGCCGGCGCAGCCGCGCTCGCCGGTGCGGCCGTGTTGTCGGGCTGCGGCGGTACGGCGCAGGCGCACGGGTCGGCGGCGCAGTCCGCAGCGACCCGATACGCCGAGCGGTTCCTCAGCGACTACGTCGACCCGGCCGGTCGGGTCATCCGCCGCGACCAGGGCGGCGACACGGTCAGCGAAGGGCAGGGTTATGCGTTGCTGCTCGCCTTCGCGACGGACGAGCGCGCCACGTTCGCCCGGATCTGGCACTGGACCCGCATCCACCTCCAGCAGCCCGACGGCCTGTTCGGCTACCACTGGCAGGGCGGACACCTCGCGGACCGCGAACCGGCGGCCGACGCCGACACCCAGATCGCATGGGCGCTGGACCTCGCCGGTGAGCACTGGTCGGTCCCCGGCGACGTGACGGCGGCGCGCCGGGTCGCGACGGCGGTTGCGAACTCCGAGATCGGCTACGACGACGAGGGCCGACCGACCCTCGCCGCGGGGCCGTGGGCGATGCGTCCTGGGTCACCAGTCCGGGTCGAACCCGGCTACTGGACGTTTCCCGCTGACGTCGCGCTCGCCGCCCTCACCCACGACCATCGCTGGGACGATCTGCCTGCCGCGGATGCCACCCACCTCGCGCAGCTCGCCGACGGCGGCCGGCGGCTACCGCCCGACTGGGCACGGCTCGGCGGCGGCACCGCGGCGACGGATGAGCCGGCACCGCAGACCGGCTCACCACCGGCCTCCGGTGACGACGGGTTGCGCGCCGTCGTGTGGGCGGCATGCTCGACAACCACCCACGCCCTCGACGCCCGATGGTGGCGGCTGATCGCGCCCACGGCACACAGCGGAGCACTGAGCCGCAACCTCGACGGCGCGCCAGCGGACTCCGACCGTTCGCCGCTGAGCCTGGTCGCCGCGGCGGCGGCGGCGATCTCCGCGGGGCAGCAGACCGCCGCCGACGCCCTGCTGGACGACGCGGCCCGCGTCGCCGCCGCATACCCGACGTACTACGGCGATGCGTGGAACGCGCTCGGACACGTCCTGCTCACCACCGACCTCATCCCCGGGTGCTCCCGGTAGCCGGCGGTAGCGTCGGATGGCGTGCTCACGTTGTGGTCGACGATCCTGCGGGTCATCGCGGCGGCTCTGATCGGCGGTGTGGTCGGGTCGGGGCCCGGCGTACCGACACTCGCCCGCGTGCCGTCAGGAGGCCCGGTCAGCGGGGCCGTCGGGCGCGACGTCGGTGACGCCTCGTGCGCGTCGACGCTCGGGACGAACGCCGCCTTCGGAGTCATCGCGACCACGGCGGGCCGGCCGTACTACGCCTCGCCCTGCCTGGCCGCCGAGTACGCCTGGGCGAGCAGCCTGGCCTACCGCCCCGAGTACTACATGAACCTCGCCGACCCGGGTCACCGCAGCTCGCACTGGAACCTCGGCGGACCGAAGACCTGCCTGCCTCACGCGAAGTACAACGTCGGCTGCGCCTACGACTACGGGTTCGAGGCGGCCGCGAACGCCTGGGACTACGTACGGTCGATCGGCGCCTCAGGGGCGGGCCGGTGGTGGCTCGACGTCGAGGTCGACAACACCTGGGGGTACGGCGCGAAGGGGGTGGCCGCCAACATCGCGGTGATCAGGGGCGCGCTGCGTGCACTTCGTTCGAAGCCACACGTCGCGGTCGGCATCTACACCGAGACGGTGTGGTGGTGGGAGATCACCGGTGACACCCGGTCGTTCTCGACGATCCCCGTGTGGGGCGGCGGAGCCGGCAGCCGCGCTCACGCCAGCGAGAACTGCCTGGCGCACTCCATCACCGGGGGCCGGGCACTGCTGGCGCAGTGGATCAGCCGCGGCGTCGACCACGACCTGGTGTGCTGAGCACGCCACCCCTCGCGGCAGTGCTACTTGCTGACCCCACAACGGCGGCAACGCGACCGGCGCATGAAGCGGGACATCCAGTCGTGACCCGGACCGGTGATGCAGGCGATCACCGCCGCGGCCCGGACGTCGTCCTCGGTGCGCATCCGCCACATCGGGCCGTCCACCTGATGCGCGTCGCTCAAGCGAATCGCTGACTCACGCACCGCCCCGAACCTCCTCCTGCGTGGCCGTTTGGCCCAGCCAATAGGGGGGAAGAGCCCCATCATCTCCAGCGCGGGAGCCGGGCGGCAAATGTAAGCCGAAAAACGTCCCCGGCGCGTCACCCCTCCTGCATCCCCGGCAACACCAGCCTCTGCTCGTACGCCAGCACCACCGCTTGCACCCGGTCGCGCAGGCCGAGCTTGGCGAGGATCCGCGTCACGTGCGTCTTGACGGTCTTCTCCGACAGCACGAGCAGATCCGCGATCTCCGCGTTGGACAGGCCACGCGCGAGCGCGAGCAGTACCTCTCCCTCGCGATCGGTCAGCTTCGCCAGCAACGGGTGGACCATCGGCCCCCCATCCGCGCCAGCCGGCAACGACGGGGCGTAGCGGTCCAACAGCTGGCGCGTGACGCGCGGCGAGACGACCGCGTCCCCGGACGCCACTGCCCGGATCGCCTCCACCAGCTGGTCCGGCGGGACGTCCTTGAGCAGGAAGCCGCTCGCCCCGGCGCGCAACGCGGTGAAGGCGTACTCGTCGAGGTCGAACGTCGTGAGGATCAGGACCCGACTGCCCGGCACCTCGGCGACGATCCGGCGGGTGCCTTCGATCCCGTCCGTCCCCGGCATGCGGACGTCCATCAAGACGACGTCCGGCTCGAGCTCCGCCGCCGCCGTCGCGGCCGCGCTGCCGTCGCTGGCCTCGCCGACGACGCGTATGTCGTCCGTGGCGTGCAGGATCATCCGGAACCCGGTCCGCATCAGCGGCTGGTCGTCGGCAATCAGGACCCGGATCGTCACGGCGCCGTGGCCGGCAGCGGAAGCCACGCCGACACCCGCCAGCCCCGGCCGGGCAGCGGACCCGCCTCGATCCCGCCGCCGAAGATCGCGACGCGTTCCGACATCCCGACCAGGCCGTGACCGGCGCCGCCGGTGGGCTCACTGCCCCTGCCGTCGTCACACACCTCGACCCGCAGCAGGCCGGCCGTCCACTCGAGCGCGACGTCGACCCGGGTGGCCTCCCTCGCATGCTTGAGCGCGTTGGTCAGGCTCTCCTGCACGATCCGGTACGCCGCAGCGTCCTCGGTCGGCGGCAGCGGGCGCGGGTCGCCCGCCGTACTGATGTCGGCCGACAGCCCGACCGCGCGGACCTGGTCGATGAGACCACCGATCTCGGCCAGGCCGGGCTGCGGCGCCAACGGCGCGTCGTCGCTGTCGTCGCGCAGCACGCCGAGCAGGCGCCGCATCTCGGACAGCGCCTGCCGGCCCACCTCGGAGGCTTGCCGCATCGCCTCGGTCGCCTCCGCCGGATCGCTCTGGTTGGTCAGCGCCGCGCCATCCGAGAGCGCGACCACGACCGACAGGCTGTGCGCGACGATGTCGTGCATCTCGCGGGCGATCCGGGTGCGCTCCGCGATGACCGCGAGGCGCGCCTGCTGATCGCGTTCCCGCTCCAGCTGCGCCGCGCGGTCCACGACCGCGTCGAGGTGAGCGACGTGGCTACGCCACGCCACCCCGCCGAACAGGGCCGCCGTCACCAGGCCGGTAAGGAAGATCAAGGAGCCAGCGAGACCGTCGCTGGCGGGCACGAACCGGGTCGAGGCCAACACGACACCGACCTCGAGGATCGCGGAGGCGGCCAGGGCCTCCCGCCGGCTGCGTCGAGCGGCAACCGTGTAGAGCGCGACGAGCAGACTGACGTCCGCCGCGAGCGGCACGTGCGCGAGCCACTGCACGAACGCGAGCGCGCTCAGCACCAGGAAGACGGAGTTCGGCGCCCGCCGGCGCGCCAGCAGCGGCACGATCAGCAGCTGGTCGAGCACCCACACCCACCAGCGGTTCTCGTCGCCGTCGAAGAGCGGGATCGCGCTGGCGAGGTCGATGATGAGGACCTCGGCGAGGTTGCTCAGCAGCGGGTGCCGGGCGGCGAAGCGCAGCACGAGGGCGAGCGGCGCCCACATCTCATCCAGCGGCCAGGCGCGCTCGATCGACGCCTGATCGTCCTTCCCCGCCACGCATCAACGGTAGGCATTGCGGGCCAGCGGCGAATGAGACCTGCGATGTAGGCGGCGTGCTCCAGATACGCCGGGAGGCCGACGACGATCCGCCCGGTCGGTCCCTAGCGTCACAACGTGGACGCGAACCCGGCGGGCAACGCGCGGCTGACCGCCTGGACCGGCTTGCTGATTCTCGGCCTGGTGGCGCTGCAGGGCGTCACGCTGCTGGCCCTGGGCAGCCTGATCAGCGTCCACCTGTTCGTCGGCGGCGTCCTCGTGCCGCTGGTGCTGTTGAAGCTCGCGACCACCGGGTGGCGCATGACGCGCTTCTACCGCGGCTGCCACCCGTACGTCTCGGCAGGGAAGCCACCCCTGGCGCTTCGGCTCCTGGCGCCGCTCGTCATCGTCAGCAGTCTCGCGCTGCTCGGGACCGGCCTGGCCCTTGCCTTCATCGGCCGCGGGGCGCACCAGCCTTTCACGGCGGTCGCGGGTTTCGGCATCAGCCCGCTCACCCTTCACCAGATCGCCGCCATCGCCTGGATCTCGCTGGCCGGGCCGCACCTGCTCGCGCGGGTGCTTCCGGCGTTGCGCCACGTGAGCCGCGTCGGCGGCCGTCAGCACGTGCCCGGTGGAGCCCTTCGCCTCGCCGTCATCGGGCTCACCGCGGGGATCGCTGTCACCACAGGTTTTCTTGTGCTTCACGTAGGCGTCGACTGGACCGCCCATTCGACTGCTGCACTGGGGGCTGGCAAGTGAGGCCGACCCGACGCAGCGACCACCGAGAGGAATCGCACTGATGCGCCGCCGCCTGACCCACGCCCTGTCCGCCGTGTTCGAAGGCGACGCGCCGGCACCGCTCGCCGTGAAGGTCCCGCAGATCACAGTGCTGTTCTGGGTGATCAAGGTGACGAGCACCGCGATGGGTGAGGCCCTCGCCGACTGGCTCGACGGCGGCAACGGCCTGGTCTGGCCGGCGCTGGGGGCCATCGCCTCGCTGGCGGCGCTGATCGTCGCGCTGCGCATCCAGTTCCGCACCAGGGCCTACCAGACGGCGGCGTACTGGTTCGCGATCGCGATGGTCGCCACGTTCGGCACGATGGGGGCCGACTCGCTGCACCAGTTCCTGGGGATCCCCTACGGCTACACGACGGCGTTCTACGCGGTCGTGCTGGCGCTGGTGTTCTGGCGGTGGTGGGTGAACGAGCACACCCTGTCGATCCACACGATCGACAGCCGGCGGCGGGAGCGCTTCTACTGGGCGACGGTGCTCGCCACCTTCGCGCTCGGCACCGCCACCGGCGACTGGACCGCGACCGATCTCAAGCTCGGGTTCTTCTCCTCCGGCCTGATGTTCCTCGGCGTGATCGCGATTCCCGCCATCGCCTACCGGTTCGGCGCGAACCCGATCTTCACGTTCTGGTCCGCGTACGTGATCACCCGCCCGCTCGGCGCCTCGTTCGCCGACTGGGCCGACTATCCCAAGAGCGCCGGCGGGCTGGGTTTCGGCACCTGGCCGGTCTGGATGGTGCTCGCCGTCGTGATGACGACGCTGGTTGCCGTCCTCGCCCGCCGCGAACGCGACGCGGTCACGAGCCGGCCACACCACGCCCATCCGCACGCGCCGCATCCGCACCTGCCGCATCCACACCTTCCGGGTGTGGCGGCGGTCGAGACCGCCACCGACTAGGCAGGGCCGATGCGCAGCCGACCGATCCGCACCGCCGCCCAGCTCGCCGCGCTCGCGGTCGCGGTCTGGCTCCTGGTGGTGCCTCAGCTGCGCGGCTCCGCCGGATCGCTACGGCAGCTGCTCGACGTCGACAACTCCTGGCTGCCGGTCGCGCTGTGCGCCGAGCTCGGGTCGCTCGCGGCGTACACCTTCGCCACCCGCACGATGCTCGCGCGCTCGGTCCGGCCGGCGTACCCGAAGATCGTGTGCGTCGACCTCAGCGCGATCGCGTTGGGCCACTGTGTGCCCGACGGCGGGGCCGCGGGCACGGCGCTGGCCTGGCGGATGCTCGTCGACGAGGGAGTGCCCGGCGGCGACGCCGCGTTCACCAAGTTCGCCCAAGGACTCGCCTCGGCCGTGACGCTCTACACGCTGCTTCTCGGCGGGCTCGTCGCGGGCGGAGTGGTCAGCGGTTTCACACCGTGGAGCGTTCCGCTGATCAGCCTCGCCGCAACGCTGGTCACCGCCATGTTCCTGGCCTGCGTCGCGATCCGCCGACCAGGAGCACGACGCCGGCTCGACCGCGGCGTACGACGCCTGCCCTGGCTGGGAGCTGCGGTCGCGGACCGGGCCGGCAGCTTCTACGGCGCGCACCTGGAAGCACCGGTGCGCAACGCCACCCGCGAGCCTCGACGGCTGCTGTCGGTAGCGGGCTGGTCGGCGGCGAACTGGTCGCTCGACGCGCTGGCGCTGTGGGCTTCGCTGCGGGCCTGCGGCGCCCACGTCGGCTTGGAGGCACTCGCCGTCGCCTTCGGCATCGCGTGCTTCGGCACCTGGCTGCCGATCACGCCGAGCGGGCTGGGCCTCAGCGAGGGGCTGATGATCCCGGCGATGATCGCGGGCGGATCTTCGCGGGTGGCCGTCGCGCTCGGGGTGCTGACGTGGCGCGCGATCGCGTACTGGATGCCGATCCCGCTCGGCGCCACGGCCTACGCCACGCATCAGATCGGCCGACGGGTGCGCCGTCGCCGGCTCGAGGCGCTGCCGCCGCTTCGACCTGCCATCGACCTGCCGGCGTTCGCCGACATCGCGGCGTGAGCCGCGCCGCAAGGTGCGCCGCGCGGTAGACAGGTCCTCGTGAACCCGGCGCCCCTGTTCGGCTCGGTCTTCCTGGCGACGTCGGTCGAGGCAGTCGAGGCGACCACCATCGTGCTGGCCGCCGGCGTGGCACGCGACTGGCGGTCCTCGCTGACCGGAGCCGGGGTCGCGGTGGCAGGGCTCGCGGCGACGATCGCGGCGCTCGGTCCGGCGGTCTCGCGCATCCCGCTGAGCGGGCTGCGCCTGTTCGTCGGCACCGCGCTGCTCCTGTTCGGCGTGCAGTGGCTGCGCAAGGCGATCCTGCGAGCGGGCGGCTTCATGGACCTGCACGACGAGGCGGCGATCTACGAGCGGGAGCTCGCCACCGCCTCGACGCTGTCGACGACGGCCCGTTGGGGAATCGAGGACTGGGCGGCGTTCACGTTGTCCTTCAAAGGCGTCCTGCTCGAAGGCCTCGAGATCGTCGTCATCGTGCTGACCTTCGGCGCGAACGACCACGACACACCCCTCGCCGGAGTCTCGGCAGCGGTGGCCGTCGCGGTCGTCGCGGCGACCGGAGCGGCGGTGCGAGGCCCGCTGACCCGGGTGCCCGAGAACACGATGAAGTTCGCCGTTGGCGTGATGCTCACGAGCTTCGGGCTGTTCTGGGCCACCGAAGGCGCACACGGATCATGGCCGGGCGGCGACGCCGCCGTGCTGGTCATGGTCCCCCTGGTGCTGGCGGTGTCGGCGGTCGCGGTCGCTGCCCTGCGATCGCTGCCGGCGTCCGCCTCCCGCCGTACCGCTGGAGCGACCGGTTGAGGCGGCTGCGTGCGTTCGGCGCCGCGGTCGTGGAGTTCGTCGCTGGCGACGACGTGCCGCTGGCGCTGGGCATCGTCGTCACCATCGCCGTCACCTACCTGCTCGGCCACGCGGGCAAAGCCACATGGTGGCTTCCGCCGGTCGCGCTCGTCGCGCTCGGGGCGCTGAGCATCTGGCGCGCGGTCCGCTCGAAGCGCTAGCGCTGCGGCCCGCGGCTAGGTCAGCTAGGACGGGTAGCCCACCACCGCCGGCGTCGCGACACCGATCTCGACGCTGAGCCGGTCCTGGTAGAACGCGACGTAACCGGCGATCAACGCCACCTGCGGGTACGGGTCGCGATAGGCCCAGGCGACCGGCTCGTCGCCGTCGGTCAGCCGCCAGTACGACGCCTGCCCCTTGTAGGGGCACCGGGAGGTGTCGTCGGTCGCCGTGAGCTGCGTGAAGTCCACGTCGGCGTCCGGGATGTAGAACACGACGCCGTGGTCCTGCTCGTCGACCAGCAGCGGTTCGGTCGTGCGTGCGATGACCCGATCGCCCGAGCGCACGGTCACGAGGTTTCGACGGCGGAGCAGGTCGACGCGGTAGTCGGGACGGGCGAGGAAACCCGACGGCTCAGAAGGCGGCACAGCTACTGCCTATCAGGTCCTACCAGTGCCGCCGCGACCAGTCGCGAATCAACCGGTCGACCGAACCCAACTGGTTGATCTGTGACCGTTTGGGCACTCGTCAGGGCCGCCAGCCCGCGGCCACGAGAGCCTCGCCGACCTGTCTGATCAACTGGCGCCAGTCGGCAGCTGCGTGGATCGATGTGTAGCGGCGATGCCACCAGCCCAGGTCTCGGATTCGTTCCTGCCGCTCCAGGTCGTAGCGCCATCGCTCGCGGTGAACCTCGCCGTCGTAGTCGAGTCCGACCTTCCACCGCTCATAGCCGTGGTCGAGGCGAGCGACGCGGAACCCGTCGTCATCGAAGAGGTCGACCTGTGCGCGCGGTCGAGGCAACCCAGCCTGCACGAGAGCCATCCGCTGCTTCGTCTCCATCACGGACTCACTCAGCGGCTCGGCGTACAGCAGCGCCTCGCGCGCATACCGGACGCCACGCCAGCCCGAACGACCCGCCACATATGCCTCGAGCTCAGGCAGTGCGCATCCACCGCGATTGCACATGGCGTCCACTCCGACGACCGCATCGACGAGACGGCGCTGCCGCGCAAGGTCGAACGCCACGCGCACCGGCGAAAGACATGCGATCCCGCGCACCGTCGTGACGTCGCCCGCTTCGAGTAGCGCCGCGCGAGCCCTGACGCCCACCCGTCGCACTTGGTCGTCCCGAGGTACGACGACCTCGACGCTGTCGTATCCGCAACGACGAACGTCCGCGCCATGCAGCAGCGCCGCCGTCGTTCCTGCGACGACGGCACCGGCCGGTAGCACGAGCGACACAGCCTGCGCCAAGACCTGTTGCGTGACAGTGAGTCGGGCGTCGACGTACACGCCGTGGAACAGTCGGCGGAACCGCGCCGCCTGAAGCTGACGCGCGGTCACGCCTTCCCGTCGCGCCATCGCCGAGGTGAAGGGCGCACGCGCCAGCGACTGCGGAATCTTGCGCACGGTAGGAAAGCCTGCGCTTCGATCGGCTTCGCCGCGACGGGACATCCACAACCAGCGAAAGGCGCGGGCGGGAGCGCTTCACCAAGTCAGAAAACGACGGTTCTCGGCCGCGGCACGGTTGATTCGTGCATGATCGCGGAGGTGAGCACGGGCCGGAAGGCGGTCGGCGTCTTCCTGGTCGTCGCGCTGGCGGTCTTCGGCCCCAGCGGCGCATCGGCGCAGGGCGCGCCGCCGGCCGACCTCGCGCCGGGCGCGGTCCTCGCGACCGAACCGGTTCACGTGTCCCTCGGACCGGCGGCGACGCCGGTCACCGCGACCCGGGTGACGTATCGAACGACCGACCAGCTCGGTCACCCCGAGGCCGACGTCACGACCGTCATCGCGCCGTCGCCGCTGTCCGGAGTGCTGCCGCGCATCGTCGGCTACCTGTCCTTCTACGACGGGCTCGGCGCGAAGTGCGACCCGAGCAACACGCTCACCGGCGGTGACGCCGGTCCCGCCACCGACAGCCAGGCCACCGAGGAAGAGCTGCTCATCGCCTTCTACGTCGCGAACGGCTGGATCGTCACCGTGCCCGACTTCGAAGGACCTCACCTGCACTGGATGGCGGGGCGCGAGTCCGGTCAGTCGACCCTCGACGCGATACGCGCGACCGAGTCGGTGCTCGGGCTCGGCACAACGACACAGGTCGCGCTCTCCGGCTACTCCGGCGGCGCCGTCGCCGCAGACTGGGCAAGCGAGCTCGCGCCGAGCTACGCCCCGGAGCTCACGCTGTCGGCGGTGGCCGAAGGCGGCATCCCGGTCGACTACGCGCACCTGTTCTCCTACGTCAGCGGCGACGCAGTGTTCGGCGCATCGATGCCGGGCATCCTGCTCGGCCTGGCGCGGGCGTACCACTATCCGTTGCAGCGCTACCTGTCGCCGTACGGCAAGAAGCTCGTGCACGCCGAAAGCGACACGTGCATCACCGAGGACTTCGGCCGCTACCCCGGGCTGACGATGGCCAAGCTGTTCCGGGCCCGCTACCGCGACCCGTTCGCCGTCCCTGGCCTCGCCCGGATCTTCAACGACCAGATCATGGGCCGCGCTCCGGGACATCCGCTGGTGCCGCTGCTGATGGGGATCGGCGACATCGACGGCTTCGGTGACGGCGTGATGCGCACCGCGGACGTGGAGACGCTCGCCCGCGAGTACTGCCGCGATGGGGTGGCGGTCGAGTTCCGGCGATACGGCGCCGGCCACGAGGCCGCGGGCATCTACTTCGACCCGCAGAGCGCCGCGTTCTTCCAGGGCCGGTTCAACGGCATTCCGTTCAAGGGCAACTGCGGGTCGATTCCGCCCGGAGACCCCCTTACGCCGCTTCCGGTCGAGCGTTAGGCTCGGCGAAGCGACCGGCTCATCGACAGAAAGAGGCCCGATCCATGGACGCCAGAGCAGCCGTTCTGTGGGACACCCACCAGCCGTGGCAGATCGAGGACATCACCCTCGACGACCCGGGCCCCAACGAGGTCGTGGTCGAGCTGGTAGCCAGCGGCCTGTGCCACTCCGACGAGCACCTCGTCACCGGTGACATGAAGATGCCCAAGGAGATGAACGAGCTCCTCGGCTTCCCGCAGTACCCGATCATCGGCGGTCACGAGGGCGCCGGCACGGTGCTCGAGGTGGGCAAGAACGTCCAGAGCGTGAAGCCCGGTGACAGCGTCGTGTTCTCCTTCATCCCGTCGTGCGGGCGCTGCCCGTCGTGCTCCACGGGCAAGCAGAGCCTGTGTGACCTCGGTCAGTACCTCATCGTCGGCCGCCAGATCGACGGGCTGGTCGCCCGTCACCACCTCGCGAAGGACGGCACCGACATCGGCACGATGTGTTGCCTCGGCACCTTCGCAACGCACACGATCGTCAACGAGGCCTCCTGCGTGAAGCTCGACGACGACATCCCGGTCGACAAGGCCGCGCTCGTCGGCTGCGGCGTCACGACCGGCTGGGGCTCCGCGGTCTACCGCGCCAACGTCCAGCCCGGCGAGACCGTCGTCATCGTCGGCATCGGCGGCATCGGGATCAACGCCATCCAGGGCGCCGCGATGGCCGGAGCGCGCCACATCGTGGCGGTCGACCCGGTGCAGTTCAAGCGCGACGAGGCGCTGAAGTTCGGCGCGACCCACACCGCCTCGAGCGTCGAGGAGGCCTTCGCGCTGGTCGGCGAGATCACGTGGGGCGCGATGGCGGAGAAGGCGATCATCACCACCGGCGTCGCCGAGGGCTCGATGATCGCCTCGGTGCTCTCGCTGGTGTCGAAGGGCGGCCGCTGCGTCGTCACCGCGGTTGCCTCGATCGAGGCGACGGACGTGACGATGAGCCTGTTCGAGCTGACCCTCATGCAGAAGGAGCTCGTCGGGTCGATCTTCGGCGGTTCGAACCCGCGTCGCGACATCCCGCGGCTACTGCGCCTGTACAAGGAGGGCAAGCTCAAGCTCGACGAGCTGATCACCAACGAGTACAAGCTCGACGACGTCAACCAGGGCTACCAGGACATGCGCGACGGCGTGAACCTGCGAGGCCTGATCCGCTACTGAGCTCCTCCCGTTCTGGCAAAGGCCAGTTACCTGCGCAGGCGCAGGTAACTGGCCTTTCTGCTGGCGCTAATGTTCTCGGCATGTCGATTGCCGTCACCGACGACCACCGCGCGCTCGCCGAGACCGCTGCGGACTTCCTGCGCAAGAGCGACGCGCGAGGCGCCGCCCGCGCCCTGCTGGAAGCGGACGCGGAACCGCTCCCGGCGTTCTGGTCCGAGCTCGCCGCTCTCGGCTGGCTCGGGCTGCACCTGCCGGAGGAGTACGGCGGAGCCGGCTACACCCTCGAAGAGCTCGTCGTCGTCGTCGAGGAGCTCGGCGCGGCGGTCACGCCCGGCCCGTTCGTGCCGACGGTGGTCGCCAGCGCCCTGATCGCCGCCGCAGGGGGCGGTGAGCTGACGCAGTCCCTGCTTCCCGGTCTCGCCGACGGGTCACGCACGGCGGCGATCGCGCTGTCGAGTGAGGTGACGGTCGACGACGACGGCAAAGCCTCCGGAACGGTCGCGGCGGTGCTCGCCGGCGGCACGCCCGGAGTGCTCCTGGTCAGCGCCGGCGAGGACGTTCTGGTGCTCGACGCGTCCGGCCCTGGCGTCTCGCTGGAGTTCCCGCGCAACCTCGACCCTTCCCGTCGCTCGGCGGTCGCCACGTTGGACGGCGCCGAGGCGACCGTGCTGCCCGGGGCCGCGAGGACGTTGCTCGAGCTGGCCCGCGTGATCCTGTCGGCAGAGGCGGTCGGCGTCGCGCGGACCTGCACCGAGCTCGGTGCGGAGTACGCCAAGGTGCGCGAGCAGTTCGGCCGTCCCATCGCGACATTCCAAGGCGTCAAGCACCACTGCGCGAACATGCTCGTCGCAACCGAGCTCGCCACCGCTGCGGTGTGGGACGCCGCGCGCGCGGCTGCCACTGGCGGCGACCAGGCGCGGATCGCTGCCGCAGCGGCGGCGACGCTGGCAGCACCGGCGGCGTACCTGTGCGCCAACCTCAGCATCCAGGTCCACGGCGGGATCGGGTTCACCTGGGAGCACGACCTGCATTTGTTCCTGCGCCGCGGCACCGCGATCGGGGCGTTCCTGTCCGCCGACGACGCGGCCGCCGACGCCGTCGCGCTGACTCGCGACGGCGTCAAGCGCGAGCGCACCATCGCGCTGCCACCGGAGGCGGAGCAGATCCGCGCCGACGTGCGAGCCGTCGCCGACTCGATCAAGGGCCTCGACACCAAAGAGCAGCTGGCGCGCCTCATCGAGACCGGCTACCTCATGCCGCACTGGCCCAAGCCGTGGGGCCTCGACGCCGGCGCGGTCGAGCAGATCGTCATCGAGCAGGAGTTCGGTGCAGCCAGGATCCAGCGACCGAACTACGGCATCACGGCGTGGGTCATCCTCACGTTGATCCAGCACGCCACCGAGGAGCAGGTCGCGCGCTGGGTCCCACCCGCGCTGCGCCAGGACCTGATCTGGTGCCAGCTGTTCAGTGAGCCGGGTGCCGGCTCGGATGCCGCCGGCGTACGCACGAAGGCCACTCGGGCGGAGGGCGGCTGGATCGTCAACGGGCAGAAGGTCTGGACGTCCGGCGCGCACCTGGCGGCGTTCGGTCTGGCGACCGTGCGCACCGATCCGGACGTGCCCAAGCACGACGGCATCACGACGATGGTGATCGACATGCACGCGCCGGGCGTCGAGGTCCGGCCGCTGCGGATGATCCCCGGCGAGTCGGAGTTCAACGAGGTCTTCTTCAACGACGTCTTCGTGCCCGACGCCGACGTCGTCGGGCCGATCAACGGCGGCTGGACCGTCGCTCGCGCCACGCTCGGCAACGAGAGTGTGAGCATCGGCGGCGGCACGGGCGCGATGACGTTCCCGGGCGAAGCGCTGATCCCCGCCTACGACGCGAAGCCCGACAAGCTGCCCGGCGGCACCCAGCGGATCGGCCGCTACATCGCCACCCAGACCGCGATGAGCCAGCTGAACCTGCGCAGCGCCAGCCGCGCGGTCGCCGGCGGCGGACCCGGCCCAGAAGGCGCCGTCACGAAGCTGGTGCTCTCCGAGCTCGGCCTCGACGCGGCCGGCATCCTCGGGGAGCTGTCCGGCCCGGATCTGCTGTTCATGGACGAGCCGCGGCGCATCCCGGCGTACATGGTGTTGATGCAGCGCGCGATGACCATCGCGGGCGGCACCTCCGAGATCAAGCGCAACCAGATCGCCGAGCGCATCCTCGGCCTGCCGCGCGACCCGCTCATCAAGTAACCAACCGAGCTCGATACGAAGTCGAAGGGGACGGGAAACACTCGTGGAGATCAGCGGCAAGAAGGCCGTCATCGTCGGTGGCGCGTCGGGCATGGCCCGCGCTTCGGCGGAGCAGCTCAAGGCGAAGGGCGCGTCCGTCGCGATCCTCGACCTGCCCACCTCAGCCGGCCAGGAAGTCGCCGACAGTCTCGGGGGCACCTTCCACGCGGTTGACGTGATGGACGAGAACAACGTCGAGCAGGCCCTCGCCGCCGCGCATGAGGCGCTCGGCGGCTTGCACATCTCGGTCAACACCGCAGGCGGTGGCATCGCCAAGCGCACGCTCGGCAAGGACGGTCCGCACCCGCTGGCGGACTTCCGTCACGTGATCGAGCTGAACCTGATCGCCACGTTCAACCTGAACCGGTTGCAGGCCCGGTACATGTCGACGAACGAGCCCGAGGACGGCGAGCGAGGGGTGATCATCAACACCGCGTCGATCGCGGCCTTCGAAGGCCAGATCGGCCAGGTCGCCTACGCCGCGGCCAAGTCGGGCATCGTCGGCATGACGTTCACCATGGCGCGCGACCTCGGCAGCCAGGGCATCCGGGTGACCGCCATCGCGCCGAGCCTGTTCTCGACCGGCATCACCGCGGGCATCCCCGACGAGTTCGCCGACGTGCTGACCAAGGACGCGGCGTTCCCGAAGCGGATGGGTCGACCCGAGGAGTACGGCCGGCTTGCCGTCGCGATCGTCGAGAACCCAATGCTCAACGCCGGGACGATCCGCCTCGACGCGGGGCAACGTTTCGCCCCCAAGTAGGACCGCCGCTCACGCGAGTGGGTTGTAGGTCGACAGGCCGGGAAAGCGCGCAAAGTCGGTGTCCGACGTCACGACGAGGCCTCGTCGAGCAGCGCGAGCACCTCGCCGACGTTGTGGACATTGACCTTCAGCCCGATGTCGCTTGCCCGATGCTGGTACGACTCGGTCGACGCCGGCCGCGTGAGCCCGGCCCGGACCAACCGGTTGACCGCCTCGCTGATGCCCTCGCCGGTCGAACGACGGATGTTGTCCAGCGCCGCCATCACGTCAGGGTCAAGGGCGATGGTGGTTCGCACGCACCGATCTGAACATCAGGATGCGCTCGCCGTTGCTCAGCGAGGGTTTGACGACCCGGCGGTGCGTGTGAAGCCGTCGGGCATGACCACGTCGTCACGGCTGAGGTCGCGCACCGACCGGTGGCCGAGGCCGAGTAGGGCGGAGTCGACACCGCCGCGCAGGATGTCGAGCACGTTCTCCACGCCGGCCTGCCCGTTGGCGGCGAGACCCCACAGGTAGGCGCGGCCGATCATCACCGCGCGGGCGCCGAGTGCCAGCGCCTTGACGACGTCGCTGCCGCGCCGTACCCCGCCGTCGAGGACGACCTCGACGTCCTTGCCGACGGCTTGCGCGATTGCCGGAAGCAGCCGGATGCTCGCCGGCGTGCTGTCCAGGTTGTTGCCGCCGTGGTTGGACACCGAGATGCCGGTGACGCCGGCGTCCACCGCGCGACGTGCGTCGTCCAGCCTCCCGACGCCCTTGAGCAGGAACTGCCCGCCCCATTCCCGGGCCAGCCAGGCGACGTCGTCCCAGGTGGGCAGCGGGGTCTGCATCCACTCGCCGTACGCGCCGAAGAACGTCGGTCCGGGCTCGCCCGGACGCTCGGCGAGGTTGGGCACACTGAGGTCCGGCAGCTTTCGTGCCTTCACGAACGACCACAGCCAGCGCGGATGGCGCAGCGACTCTGGACCGTGGCGCAGCGCGGTGCGGAAGTCGACCTTCTCCGGGATTGCCGGACTGCCCCAGTCACGGCCGTTGGAGAACGACCAGTCCAACGTCACGATCACCCCGACCGCGCCGGCGGACCGCGCCCGGTCGAGCCGCGCCAGCATCTGGTCCTTGGACCCCGACCAGTACATCTGGAAGAAGGTCTGCGGGTTGGCGGCGACAACCTCCTCGATCGGCTTGCTGGCGAACGAGCTCAGCCCCATCGCGGTCCCGCGTGCCGCCGCGGCGCGCGCCACCGCGACCTCGCCGTCGGGGTGGACCGCCTGAACCCCGGTCGGCGAGATCATCACCGGGAACGAGATCGGCTGCCCTTGCACCGTGGTGGACAGGTCACGTTCGGCCTGCAGGCCGGCGACGTGCGGCGCGAAGCCGAGCTCGGCGAAGGCCGCTTCGTTGTCGAACAGCGTCACGCCACGCTCGGAGCCGGCGACCAGTGCACCGTAGACCGACGGTGGCAGTCGCTTCTTCGCCCGGCGCTGAGCCTCCGCGACGGTCTCGAACCAGGTGTTGCTCATCGTGCGCCCCGCTCCCCTGCTCGTCGTGCCCTGACGACGCGCAACGGTGCCGCCGTCCGTTCCTCGAGGCATCCCGCGTAGACGCCGACGCCGTACGCCGCGTCGTCGGCGACGCGCCCGGCCACGTAGCGCCCGACTCCCACGCCCGGCCGGCTGGTGAACCAGTCGGCGACCGGAGCGGCAACGACGAGCGCAGCCAGCGCGGCGCGCTGCCGCGAGCCGGACCGCCACGCCGCGACGGCGATGAGCGGTACGCCGAACTGAGCGCAGTAGCGGCTCACCCCGCGCCAGGTGCCGGCGAGCGCGCTCGCCGCCTGCCCGGTCGCCGAGAGCTCTTTTGCGCCGGCGCGGGCCAGCGCCCGCCGCGTCGTTCGCAGCGTGACCGCCCCAGCCGCCGCTGCAACCACCGGACGGCCGGCGAGCGTCCCCGCGACGGCGGCGAGGGGCCACGGCGCGACGACCAGATGGCCGGCGACGTCCGGGTGTCGCTTGGCCAGCGGCGCGGCGGCGGTGCCGTAGCGGAAGCGGCGCGCCAACCGTCCCGCCCAGCCCGCGGGCTCGTCATGGGCGATTTCGACGGCCGGGTCGTAGCGGACCCGCCAGCCCGCCTCGTCGAGGCGCCACACCAGGTCCACGTCCTCGCCGTAACGCAGCGCCGAATCGAATCCGCCGATCGCCGCCAGCGCGGCGCGGCGCACCACGAGCGCCGCGGTGGGCACGAAACCCACCCGGCCGAGCGGGCGCACTCGCGCCTCCCGCGACCCGAGATCGTGCAGGCCGACCGCGTCGCGGTAGCGCCTCGACGTACCTCTGCTCGCCGGCAGGACGCGCGGCGCGACCGCACCGACAAGCGGGTCCGCGAAGTGCCCGGCGAGCCGGTCGAGCCACCCGGTGCTCGCGACGCAGTCGCTGTCGAGGAAGGCCACCAGATCGGTCTCGACACCCGCGATGCCGTCGTTGCGCGCGGCGGACGGGCCGCCGGCCGAGGCCCGCCGCACCAGCCGCGCGCCGTACTGGCCCGCGAGGTCGGCGATCAAGGCGGGATCGCTGGAGCCGTCGTCGACGACGACGCACGTCGCGCCTGCGAGGGATCGAAGGCAGCGCGCCAGCTGCTCGTGGCGGTCGCGTACCGGGACGACGACGGTGACGTCGCGCGTGCCCACGTGCGTGCCCGGACGAGGGTGGGCCAGGCCGGCGTCGGTGAGCCGTCTGGCGAGCTGGCCGGCGCTCGGCGAGCTGACGACCCCGCTACGGAGCTCGGCGAGGGCGAGCTGGCCCGACGCCGACAGCCGCAACAACCGCCGCGGCGTACCGCCGACCAGCCGGCCGCCGGCGAGCTCGTGGGTGTCGCGATCCAGCGCGACGCCGACCGACGCCGGGATCGGCGCGCTGCTCACAGGGCGAACCCGCCGTCGACCGGGATCACCGCGCCCGTGACGGCGCTGCTGGCGGTGCTCGCGAGGAACGCGATCACCGCGGCGACCTCCTCGGGCTCGATGAGCCGACGCAGCGGCTGCTGATTCGCGAACACCTCCACGTCGATGAGGTCGTAGAGCCGCGCGCTCTCGTCGAGCATGGCGGTCCGGGTCGATCCCGGACTCACCCCGTTGACCGTGATGCCGCGGGGTCCGAGCTCGCTGGCGAGCGAGCGGATCAACCCGGTCACCCCGGCCTTCGACGCGCAGTACGCCGCGAGCTTCTCGAGCCCTTCGGTCGCGGCCGCCGAGGCGACCGCCACGAAGCGGCCGGCGCGTGGCTCGGGTCGGCGCAACAACGCGGGAACCGCGACGCGAGCCAGGTTGAGCACGCCGCCCAGGTTGACCTCGATCAGCGCCCGCTCTGCCTCGATCGCCAGGTCGCGCTGCTCGACGCCGCCGGCGATCGCGCCGGCACAGGCGATCGCGGCGTCGAGCCCGCCGTACCGCTGCTCGGCGAACGCCACCGCGGCAGCCAGCGCAGTCGGGTCCCGGACGTCGGCGACGCAGGACGCAACCCGGTCGGCCGGGCCGGCGTCGACCACCGCGGCCAGATCTGCTGCGCGGGCCAGCTGATACGGCAGCCCGGCAATGTCCTCCGTGACGTCGACGGCGACGACCGACCATCCCGCGGCCAGCAGCGCGCGGGTGGTGGCGGCGCCGATTCCCCGGGCGGCGCCGGTGACGAGCGCGACGCGCGGGTCCGGGCTCACGAGCGCCACCGATCGACCTGCTCGACCAGGTCGGCGAGCGCCGCGTCGAGCAGCGCGTGACCGGCTGACGCCGTTGCACCCCGAGGGTCGCCGAGCACGCCGTTCGGGCTGACAGCGCGCACCCCGCCCGATCGCAGCGAGGGCAGCAACGCGGCGAGGTCTCGGGTGTCGCCCGGTTCGGCCCGCTCTCCCCGCACCGACTCGTGAGCGACGGCGAGCATGAGCGA
This sequence comes from Mycobacteriales bacterium, assembly GCA_035550055.1. Classification (NCBI taxonomy): domain Bacteria; kingdom Bacillati; phylum Actinomycetota; class Actinomycetes; order Mycobacteriales; species Mycobacteriales bacterium. The sequence continues at coordinate 116,578 of DASZRO010000005.1, forward strand.
GGTCTCGGTACGGCCGGCGTGCGCGTCGCCCTCCCATCGGGGGAAGAAGACGAGCAGGTCGTGGCCCTCATCGCGCATCCGGGCGACGGCCCTGGTCAACGCCTCCGCGTTCCCGCCGTGTCCGCAGACGAAGACGATCGCGTCGAAGGTCAGAGCGGCCGAGCGGACCAGTTCGACGATGACCGCTTCGAGCGTCGCCTGGCCGATCGACAGCGTTCCCGGGAAGCCGGCGTGCTCACCGCTCGAGCCGTAGGGCAGGGCGGGGGCGACGACGGCATCGACGCGGCGAGCGGCGAGCCGATCGCTGAGCGCAATCGCGATCTCGGTGTCGGTGCCGAACGGCAGGTGCGGGCCGTGTTGCTCGGTGGAACCGACCGGCACCACGAGCAGGCGACGCGAGGCGTCGAGCTCCGGCCAGGTCAGGTCGGCAAGGCGGTTCATCGTCAGCCGAGTGGGCTGGTGTCGCAGGCCCGATCAGGACGGCGACCGATCGAGATCGGCACCGGGCGAGAGTGGTCCGGCGACGGCCGCGGTGTGCTGCCCGCCACCACCGCAGCCAGCGGCAGCGCGCCGTGTCCCTTGACGCACTCGGGGTCAGGTCCGTCGAGGGGCAGGCCGGTGAAGAACTTCGCCGCCATGCAGCCGCCGCGACACGCGTCGTACGACGAGCACTTGGTGCACGCCCCGCCGGTCTGCGGGCTGCGCAGCTCACGGAACAGGTCGGAGCCGCGCCAGATGGCGGCGAACCCGCCGTCGTCGCGGATGTTGCCGGCGCGGAACTGCTCGTGGATGGCAAACGGGCAGGCGTAGACGTCGCCGACCGGATCCACCAGGCAGACGACGCGACCGGCGCCACAGAGGTTGAGCCCCGGCAGCGCCTCGCCGTACGCACTGAGGTGGAAGAACGAGTCGCCGGTCAGCACGCCTTCACCGTTGGCCACGAGCCAGTCGTAGAGCTCGCGCTGCTGCTCGGGCAGCGGGTGCAGCTCGTGCCAGGTGTCGGCGCCGCGGCCGGCCGGACGCAGCCGCGTGATCCGCAGCTGCGCGTCGTACCGGTCGGCGATCGCCTTGAAGGCGTCGAGCTGTCCGACGTTGTGCCGGGTCATCACGACCGAGATCTTGAAGCCACGCATGCCGGCGGCGTGGAGGTTGTCCATCGCCCGCATCGCGGTGGCGAACGAACCCGGGCCGCGCACCGCGTCGTTGACCTCCGCCGTTGCGCCATCGATGGAGATCTGTACGTCGACGTAGTCGCTGGCAGCCAACCGCCGGGCGATCGCCGGCGTGATCTTGATCCCGTTGGTCGAGAACTTCACGCCGACGTGATGCGCGGTGGCGTAGTCGACGAGCTCCCAGAAGTCACTGCGGACGGTCGGCTCGCCCCCGCCGATGTTGACGTAGAAGATCTGCATCTGCTCGAAGGTGTCGATCAGCGCCTTGCACTCCGCCGTACTCAGCTCCCGCGGATCGCGCCGCCCTGAGCTGGACAGGCAGTGCGTGCACGCGAGGTTGCAGGCGTAGGTCAGCTCCCACGTCAGGCAGATCGGCGCATCCAAGCCGAGCTCGAACTCGTCGAGCAGCGTCATCGTCACGCGCGCGACCGTTCACGGATCATGTCGGTCGAGGCAAGGCCGGCGAGCGCGCGTTCGTACGCCGGGCGCTGCTCGGCGCTCACCCCGGCCCCGGCCAGCGCGGCACGCGCGGTCTCGGCGGCGTCGAGGCGCTGGACCGCGTCGAGCAGGGTCGGCGTCTTCAGGAAGGACAGCCGACGGGTGCCGAAGTGGTAGAGCAGCGCGCCGAAGCGCTCCGGCCTGACGGCGACGCTGGGATGGAGCTCCCAGGCCGCGTCGAGGTCGAACGGCTTAGTAGACACCGCACATGCCGTCGATCGAGACGTCTTCGACGAGCACGTCCTCGGTGACGACCTGCTCCGCTGCGGAATCGGTCTCGACGGTCTCGTTGGCTGCGGTGTCGGTCGCGGTCGGCGTCATGGCTTCGCCCTCTCTTCGTCGGTGCCGGGACAATATCGGCACTCGGTGTCAGAATCAACCGCATGCCCGCCGGCCGGCCGAGCGCGACCAGTGCGCGAGAGCTCGAGCTGGTCGCCCTGGAGCTGTTCGCGACGCACGGCTACGCGCAGACCTCCGTGGAGCAGATCGCGGCGGGCGCGGGAGTCAGCAAACGAACGTTCTTCCGCTACTTCGAGTCCAAGACCGCGGTGTTGTGGCACGACTTCGACAACGAGGTCGACGCGTTGCGCGAGGCTTTCGCTCGGCTGCCCGCGAAGACGCCGCTCATGACGGCGATCCGCCAGGTCGTGATCAGCGTCAACCGCTACCGCGCCGAGGACGTGCCCGAGCTGCGCACCCGGATGCGGCTGATCGGATCGGACCCCGACCTGCAGGCGAGCGCCGCCGTGCACTACGACGCCTGGGAGCGCGCGGTCTGCGAGTTCGCGGCGCTCCGGCTGGGCTTGCCCCCGGACTCGCTGCAACCCCTCGCGGTCGGACGGGCGACGCTGGCCGCCTGCCGCGCGGCGTACGACGTGTGGCTGGCACGTGCCGACGCCGACTTGACGACGTACCTCGACGAGGCGCTGCGCGCCCTGTCGCGCGGCTTCCGCCCACCCCCCACCTAGCCCCCACGGTGTTCGAAGTAGCACACAACTACCCACCGGAACCGGACACCGCGGCAGAACTCGCGCAAAACGAAGCGCGTTGTGTGCTACTTCGTGCAGCGGGCGGCTAGTTGCGCGGGCGCCGGCGGCGCCGCCGCGGCACGAGCAGGGCGCCGGACAGCGCCGTCGCGGCTCCGGCGTCGAGGCCGGCCTGGTGGAAGGTCGACGGTACGCCGAGGTGCTTCCAGTCCGAGATCGGCCAGATCACGAACGACGCCTTGCCGACCACGTCGCTCACCGGCACCGTGCCGTTCACCCGCGAGTCGGAGGAGTCGTCGCGGTGGTCACCCATGACGAACAGCTGGCCTTTGGGGACCACCACGCTGCGCCCGTTGAACTCGTCCCCGCTGCACTCGTTGGACCCGGGGAACAGGTACGGCTCGTCGAGGGTGTGGCCGTTGACGGTGAGCTGGCCGCCGTAACAGGCGACGGTGTCGCCACCTACCCCGATGACGCGCTTGATGAAGTCGTTGTCGCTGCTCGACGGGGTCAATCCGATCCAAGTCCCGACGTCGCGGAACGCCCGCAGGATCGGGTTGCTCGACGACGTCGACGTCGTCTCCGGCGGCCAGCCGGGCGGACCTTTGAAGACAATGATCTCGCCGCGGTGCGGAGACCGGAAGTCGTAAATGAGCTTGTCGACCAGCACGCGGTCGAACGGGTGGCCTGGACTGGTCCCACAGTCGTTGCACGTCGGCGTGCCGCCCTGAAGCGTGTTCTCCATTGACGCCGACGGGATGTAGAACGCCTGGAAGAAGAAGGACTTGATCAGCAGCGCGAGGCCCAGCGCGATCACGACGAGGACCGGCAGCTCCTTCCAGAACGGACGGTGCTTGTCCGCCTTCTCAGGAGCAGGCGCTTCTTCCGCCTCGACGACCTCCTCGCTCACCCCGCCACGCTACGCGTCGGCGTGGTGGCGTTGTCACAGGTGGCTCTCAGGTTCGCCCTCCGGCGGATTCGCGCTCGCGAGGAGCGCGGCGCGTTGGCCGGCCTCACCGCCGTAGAGCTCACGCAACGCGTGCACCCGCTTCAAGTAGAGGTGCGCGTCGCACTCCCAGGTGACTCCGATGCCGCCGTAGATCTGGATCGCCTCGCGGATGTTGCCGAGTGCGGCTCGCTCGGCGACGACCCGCGCCGCAGCGACCTGGTACGCCGCATCGGGCGCCGATTCGGTGACGCTCAGCGCGGCGAAGGTCAGCTGAGAGTCGGCCAGGGCCGCGGCGACTGCCAAGTCGGCGCAACGATGCTTCACGGCCTGGAAGGAGCCGATCGGCGCGCCGAACTGCTCACGCGTCTTCGCGTACCCGACCGAGAGGTCGCGTGCGGCATCTGCGATCCCGGACAGCATCGCGCTGACCAGGACCGCCCCGCGACTCGCGACGGGATCGACGGCGCCGGTGACCGACACGCTCGCAGCGCCCGTCAGTCGTGCCGTCTCGCGCGGGGTCAGCTCGTCGAGACCGGCGACCGGCGCCCGCTCCTCAGCCGCGGCCGCGGGAAACAGCGCGACCTCATGGGCGTCGACGTGCAACAAGTAGTCGACGTCGCAGGCACCTACCAACCTGACCTCCGCGTCGCGCCCGATCGCGAGGCCCGCTCGACGCTCGCCGGACAGCAGCGCGGCGGCGAGGTCGACCGACCCGCCGATCGCGGCGGCCCGCGCGGCCAGGACGGTGGCGAGGAACGGGCCGGGTACGACGCGCCGACCGAGCTCCTTGAACAACAGCGCCTCGTCGACCAGGTCGAAGCCGGCCCCGCCGTACTCCTCCGCGAGACCCAGCCCGAACCACCCCGCGTCGGCGGCGGCGCGCCAGAGTGCATCGAGCGGCGCCTGGTCGCCGTCGAGCACCTTGCGCACCGCGGCGAGCGGCATCAGGTCGTCGAGCATCTCGGCGACCGAGGCAACGATCGAACGTTGGTCGTCCGACAGCAACAGATCCACGGCTACGACCTCGGCAGACCGAGCACGCGCTCGCCGATGATGTTGCGCTGGATGTCCGACGTCCCGCCGGCAATCGTCTCGGTGTAGGAGAACAGATAGTCCTCGTCCCACGTCGCGGTGGTGATGCCGGGCAGCTGAGACCCTGGACCGACGATCTCCAACGCGAGCCGCATCAGCCGCTGCCGCAGCTCGGTGTAGGCGAGCTTCACCAACGACCCTTCCGGACCCGGGACCGGCTGATCCGCGTTGCGCATCGCGTTGAGATAGGTCAGCGCCCGCAGCGCCGCGATCTCGGCCCGCGCCGTTACCAGCTGCTCGGCCAGCTCCGGACGGGCAGTCGCGGCGTCGGAGCGGGCAAGGTAGGACGCGAGCAGCGCGGCGATCGAGGCGAGCTGGACCTGGCCATGGGTGAACGCCGTACCCCGCTCGAACGACAGCGTCGACATCGCGACCCGCCACCCGTCGTTGACCGCACCGACGACGTTTCGCAACGGGATCCGTACGTCGTCGTAGAAGACCTCGCAGAAGTGGCTGAGCCCGTCGAGGGTCTTGATGGGCCGGATCGTGATGCCGGGTAGTCGCATGTCGCAGATCACCCAGGTCAGGCCGCGGTGCTTCGGCGCCGCCGGGTCGGTGCGGACCAGCAGCTCCTGGAAGTCCGCGAGGTCGGCGAAGCTGGTCCAGAGCTTCTGGCCGTTGACGACCAGGTCATCGCCGTCTACGACGGCGGTGGTGCGCAGCGAAGCGAGGTCGGATCCGGCCTGCGGCTCCGAGAACCCCTGGCACCACAGCACCTCACCGCGCAGGATCTTCGGCAGGTGGAACGCCCTCTGCTCGTCGGTGCCGTTGGCAATCAGCGTCGGCCCGGCGTGGTTGATGGCGACGAACCGCGAGTCGATGTCGGGCGCGCCGATGCGCGCGCACTCCTCCAACCAGATCAGCTGGTGGAGCAGCGGCAGGCCACGGCCCTGGTACTCCGTCGGCCAGGCGACGCCGGCCCAGCCTCCGGCCCACTGCCGGCGCTGCCACTCGAGGTCGAACTCGCGCATCGCCGGACCGTCGTTCGGGCGGGGCTCGCGCGGGTAGTTCGCCGTCACCCACTCGCGCGCGGCCTGCTGGAAGGCACGGTCATCCGGCGAGAGGGCGAGCTCCATGTCGGTTGAAAGGCGCAGCGCCGCGGGTCAGGCGGCGACCTTCTCGAGGATGTGTACGCCGCACGCCGAACCGAGTCCGATGACGTGCGCCAGCCCGAGCCGGGCACCTTCGATCTGGCGATCGCCGGCCTCACCGCGCAGGTGATGGCAGATCTCCCACACGTTGGCGATCCCGGTCGCAGCAATCGGGTGACCCTTCGACTGCAGCCCGCCCGACACGTTGACCGGCGTCGAGCCGGTACGGTGCGCGGCGCCCGATTCGAAGAAGTCGACCGCGTTGCCTTCGCTACAGAGCATCAGGTTGTCGTAGTGCACCAGCTCTGCGGTCGCGAAGCAGTCGTGGAGCTCGACCAGGTCGAGGTCCTCCGGCCCGATGCCGGCCTTTTCATACGCCTGCTTCGCTGCGTTGCGGGTCAGTGTGTTGACGTTCGGCAGCACCTGGCAGCCGGACTCGTACGGATCGGTCGTGAGGACGGACGCCGCGATCCGGATCGCCCGCGCCTGCTGCTCGCTCGACAGCGTCTTCAGCTTCTCGTCGCTGACCACGACCGCCGCCGCCGCCCCGTCACAGTTCGCCGAGCACATCGGTCGGGTGTTCGGGTAGGCGATCATCATGTCGCCCATGATCTGCTCGAGCGACATCGCCTTGTTGTAGGCGGCGAGCGGGTTCAGCGTCGAGTGCATGTGGTTCTTCTCGCTGATGCGCGCGAAGAGCTCGAAGCTGACGCCGCCGTACTTGTGGCCGTACTCCATCCCGATCTGGGCGAAGGTGCCGGGCATGTTCTCGGTGCCGACCCGGCCGTCGAGACCCATGATCGCGCCCTGCCGACCGGACGGCTGCCAGGTGTCGCCCTGCTCCTTGCCGCCGCGTACGCCGAGCAGGCCGGCGCCCGACAGCTTCTCGACGCCCACCGCGAGACCCATCTCCACCTCGCCCGCCTTGATCGCCATGATCGCGGTGCGCAGCGCGGTCGCGCCGGTCGCGCAGGCGTTCGCGACGTTGTAGACGGGCATGCCGGTCTGACCGATCTGCTTCTGCAGCTGCTGGCCGAGGGCGCCGCCGCCCATCAGGTTGCCGGCGGCGAGCACGCCGATGTCGCGCATCGACACCCCGCCGTCAGCCAGCGCGCCGCGCGCCGCCTGCGCGGCAAGCCCGACCGAGTCGATCTCGGGGTGCTTGCCGAACTTGGTCATCGTGATCCCGAGGATCCAGACGTCGCCGCTAGCCATCGTTGTCTCCTTACGCGGGCGCGAACCCGAAGCCGACTGCCTCGGTTCCCGCGCTGTCGGTGCCGAGTGAGTACGTCGTGAGCGCGACCTTCATGCCGAGCGTCACGTGCTCGGGGTCAGGTGGTACGTCACGCAGGTTGCCGCGGACCGGGGTGCCGTCGCAGTCGATCACCGCGGCGACGAACGGCGCCTCCACCCCGGGCGGGGCGTAGGACACGATCGTGAAAGCCGTGACCTCGCCTGTCGTCGCCACGTCGACAACCGTGAAGTCGGCCTCGAAGCAGCTCGCACAGGCGTCGCGATGGTCGAAGTACCGAGCGCCGCAGTGGGTGCACTCCTGCGCGACGAGATGCGGCTGCGGATCCAGCACGAGGTAGTCGACGAGCGGGATCCGGGCGGGGGTATCAGTAGCAGTCATCAGATGGCATCATCACACAGACACCGATTCACTACGAGCCCGTAGTACCGCCACCGCGGCGGTCACCCATGAGGAGCAGCAAGTGCCACTCAAGTCAGGACAGCGGCTGCGCAGCCAGGTCTGCACCACCGAGGTCATCGTCGTACGCGTGCCCGCCGACGACCTCGAGCTCTCCTGCGGTGGCTCGCCGATGGTCGAGCTGGGCACCGACGTACCCGAGGGCGCTACGCCGGCCCCCGGCCTCGACGAAGGCACCCTGCTCGGCAAGCGCTACACGACCGACGACGCCGACGGCACCCTCGAACTGCTGGTGACCAAGGGCGGCGACGGGACCCTAACCGGCAACGGCGTACCCCTCGTCACCAAAGAGTCGAAGCCGCTGCCGTCGAGCGACTAGCTCCTCAGTGACTGCGCCACGCTGGTTCACCGACGCGATCGCTCAGCGGCCGGAGCACCACGACGTCGAGGTCAAGGGCGCCCGGATCCACTACCGGGCGTGGGGCCCGAAGGGCGCACCCGGCATCGCCCTGCTGCACGGCGGCGCGGCGCACTCCGGGTGGTGGGACCACGTCGCGCCGCAGCTCGCCGACGGCTACCGGGTCATCGCGGCCGACCTCAGCGGACACGGCGACAGCGCGTGGAAGGCGGAGTACGACCGCTCGGACTGGGCGCGCGAGGTGGTCGGGGCGGTCCGCGCCGAAGGGCTCGACCCGGCGCTGTTCATCGGCCACAGCATGGGCGGGTGGGTGTCGGTGTTTGCCGGCGTCCTCGAGCCGGACGCGGTGCGGGCGATCATCGCCATCGACTCGCCGCTGACTGAAGCGCCTCCCGAAGAAGCGCCCATCGCGGCGCGCCCGCCGACGAAGATCTACCCGTCCCTCGAGGTCGCGGTTTCGAAGTTCCGGACCGTCCCCGCGCAGGACGGGAACCTTCCCTACGTCGAGCAGCACGTCGCGCTCGAGTCGCTGCATCAGGTCGACGGTGGCTGGACCTGGAAGTTCGACCCGGGGCTGTTCGGCCAGCGCGGTTGGGTGCGCGATTTGATCCCGCAGCTGAAGGCGCCGTTGACGCTGGTCCGCTGCGAGCACGGCATGTGCGACGCGGCGATGGCGAAGCGGATCGACGAGTTGCACCCGGACGGCATCACCGTCGTCGAGCTGCCCGGCGCCGGCCACCACGCGATGTTCGACCAGCCGATGGCGCTGATCGAAACCCTCCGCGAGCTACTCGCCGACGATCGCTAGCGGATCGGCCTTGCCGTTATGCACCCGGTGCTTGCAGCCCGGCCAGCAGCACGGGCGCTTCATGCCGTCCTCGAGCTCTTCCTGGGTACGGCGGATCCGGCGCTCCCGGGTCTTCTGCTGCTTGGCCTCCTCGACCCAGCAAATGAACTCGTTGCGGCCGAGCGGCGTACACGCATTCCACAGTTCGAGCGCCGCGGGATTGGCGAGCAACGCAGTGCGCAGATCGGCGGGTAGCGGGTGCACCACACCGCCGGAAACCCGCCGACCGCCCACGCCAGCCACGCTAGCGTCTGGGCCAACGTCGGAGACTGCGTGAGCGCAGAGGTCGAAGGCACGATCGAGGCCGGGGACGGCCGGCAGGTCACGTACCTGGCGCGTGGTCCCGCGGACGGACGTGCCGTCCTCTACCTGCACGGGATGCCGAGCAGCCGCCTCGAGCAACGACTGTTTCCCGATGACGCCCTCGCGCAAGCCGGGATACGCCTCATCAGTTTCGATCGGCCCGGATGGGGCCGGACCGACGCCGTTCCAGGAGACCGGATCGCCCGCAGTCGCGATGCGCTCGCCGTCGCGGACCATTTCGGCCTCGCCCAGTTCTCGCTGATGGCGGTGTCGGCCGGAGGCACCTACGGCCTCACACTCGCGGCGTCAGCACCCGAGCGGGTCACCCGCGTGCTGCTCGTTTCCGCGCAGCTCCCCTACGACGACGATGCCGCGATCGCGACGATGCAGCCCGACCAGCTCGCGCTCGTCCCGGTGGCGCGCCTCGGGCGCACCGCCGAACTGGTTGCCGGCTGCGAGGCCTACCGAAGGGCAATGCTCGACGACGTCGTCGGTCGGTTCTGGCCGTCGCTCGCGACGCTGTCGGAGGCCGAGCGCGCATTCGTGGCGCAGCCATGGCTCAGCGGAGCACTCATCGCCGAAATCGCGGAGGGGCTGCGGATCAGCGCCGAGGGGCTGGTCGACGACCTGTTGAGCTGGCCGACCCCGCTCGAGGTCGATCCGCGATCGATCGCCTGTCCCGTCGTTGCGATGCACGGCACGGCCGACGACTGGGAGCCGCTGCCGAACCTCAGGCGAATCCTCGAGCGCATGCCGCAGGCCGAAGTTCGGCTCTGTCGAGGGATGAATCACTTCGGCCCGCTCTTGGAGGCTGCAGCGACACTGGCCCTCGCGGTAGCCGACTGACGCGCGTCGCCTCAGCCGAGGGCGCCGGAATCCCGGTAGGTCGTGATCTGGTCCCAGTCGAGGCCGGCGTCCAGGAGGACCTCTTCGGTGTGCTGGCCGAGCTCGGGGGCGGCACGCCCGGACGACGACGGTTGGCCGTCGAACTGGTACGGCGGCGCCACCACGCGAAACGTCCGGCCGTCTGAGGCGGTGAGCTCCGAGAGGTACTGGTTGGCGGCGACCTGTTCGTCGGCGTGAAGCTCCTCGAACGTCTGTGCCGCCGACCACACGCCGCTGAAGTTCGCGAGCGCCTCACGCCACTCCTCGACGGTCTTGCCGGCGAAGATCGCGTCGAGCTCGGCGACACATTCGCGACGGTTGCGGTAGCGCGCGGCCATGTCGACGTACCGCGGGTCGTCTGCGAGGTCCGAGCGTCCCATCAGCCCGCACAGCTCTGCCCAGAACCGATCCGCCTGTAGACAGACCAGCGAGATCCAGCGGTCGTCGGAGGTCCGGTAGAAGCTCGCGATCGGGTTGGCGGCGTTCTTGCGGTCGGCGCGGAACAGCTCGCCGGTGTAGGGCGCGGCGACGATGTCCGGGCTCATCGACCACATTCCCGTGTTGAGCAGCGACACGTCGACCACCGCTCCTCCGCCGGTGCGTTCGCGCTTGAACAACGCCATCGCGACCGCGCCCGCGATGTAGCTGGAGCCCTGTAGGTCGTAGAACGCGGCCGGTTGCATGGCGGGGCTTTCGGCATTTGCCTCGGTCAGCTTGTACATCGCGCCGCCGCCGGCCCACGCCGCCGCCGCGTCGTACCCACCGACGTCGACCTTGGGCCCGGTGCTCCCCCACCCCGACCCGCGCACGTAGACCAGCCGAGGGTTGACGGCGCGCAGGTCGTCGACGTCGATCTGCAGGCGCTCACGCAGCTTGGGCAGGTAGCTGGTCAGGAAGACATCGGCGGTCTCGACCAGCCGGTAGAGCAGCTCGCGTCCGCCCTCGCTCTGCAGGTCCAGCGTGACGCTGCGCTTGCCTCGGTTGGGGATCTCGATGAAGGGGTTGGGCCCGCCCTCGGCGGTGTTCAACAGGTTCATCAGTCCGCGCTGCGGATCACCGGCCGGCGGCTCGACCTTGATCACGTCGGCACCGAGGTCGGCCATGATTGCCCCCGCTCCCGGCACGAACGTCCAGGCGGCGACTTCAACGACGCGTACGCCGTCGAACGGTCCGGTCATCGCGCGTAGCGTAACCAGCATGAGCACTGTGACGGCGTGGGCGACGCCCGGACCGAAAGCTCCGTTCGAACGTACGACGATCGAGCGGCGTGATCCCGGCCCCCACGACGTGGTGATCGCGATCGCGTACGCCGGCATCTGCCACTCCGACATCCACACGGCGCGCGAGGAGTGGGGCAAGATCACGTTCCCGCTCGTGCCGGGGCACGAGATCGCCGGAGTCGTCGACGCCGTCGGCGACCAGGTGACCAAGCACGCGGTCGGCGATCGCGTCGGCGTCGGCTGCATGGTCGACTCCTGCCGCGAGTGCGAGAACTGCCGGGTCGGCGAAGAGCAGTACTGCGTGCCCGGCAACACCGGCACCTACAACGCCATCGACCGCTACGGCCGACCCACCGCGGGCGGGTACTCGAGCCACATCGTGGTCGACGAGCACTTCGTCGCCAAGATCCCGGACTCCCTCGAGCTGGACGTCGCCGCGCCGCTGCTGTGCGCCGGCATCACGCTCTACTCGCCGCTTCGGCACTGGGAGGCCGGGCCGGGCAAGCGGGTCGCGATCGTCGGCCTCGGCGGTCTCGGCCACATGGGGGTGAAGATCGCCAGTGCCCTCGGCGCCGACGTGACCGTCCTCTCGCAGACCGACGCGAAGAAAGCCGACGGTCTGGCGTTCGGCGCGAGCGACTACGTAGCGACCCGAGACCTCTCGGCACTGAAGGACCTCGAGAAGAGCTTCGATCTGATCGTCAACACGGTCTCCGCGCCGCTGCCGCTCGACGCCTATCTGTCACTGCTGCGTCTCGACGGCACGATGGTCAATGTCGGCGCACCGCCGGAACCGATGCCGGTGCGGTTCTACAACCTGATGACCAACCGGCGCCGGCTCGCCGGATCAGGCATCGGCGGCATGCGCGAGACCCAGGAGATGCTCGACTTCTGCGGCGACCACGGGATCGGCGCGCAGATCGAGACGATCTCGGCCGATCGGATCGACGAGGCCTACGACCGCGTCGTGGACAGCAACGTGCGCTACCGGTTCGTGATCGACACCGCGACGTTGTAGCGCCGGCGGTCGCCGATCAGGTACGACGTCGACCCGAAGACCAACACCACCAGCACCACCGCGAACCAGAAGCCGAGTGGCGGCGCCGGCGTGTCGGGCGACGGCGAGCCACCGGCGCTGCGCGCGACGGGACGTGGTGCCGCCGCGGCAACCCGCGGGCGAAGCGCCGACGGCAACGGACCGACCGGCACCACCGAGATCAGTCCGGGTGCGGTGACCGCAACCGGACCGGTGAGGGCTCGCGGCTGCCGTCGCACACGTCCGGGCGATGCCGCGGTCCTTACACCCTTCGGCGCGGCAGCCGAGCCGTCCCGACGCGCTTGCGGCGCCGCGTGATGACCGAGCGGCACGGTGATGGTCCCGAGCCGGCCGGGCAGCTCGATCGAGATCCGGGGCGGCAGGTGCAGCGGCCTGGCCGGTGCAGCGGCCGCGGGCGCCGGAAGCGCCAGGAGCAAGGCCGCGAAGCCACCCCACAGCGAAGCGGCGCGTAGCGGTCGACGCTTCACCGCACCCTCCCGTCCACCACCGGGGGAAGCGGCAGCATGCCCTGCGCAGGTCCGGCGTCGGGAGCAGCGTGGGTGCCTGCGCCGGTGGCCGCATCATGGCACGTACGGCGGCGGATGTCGGGGACCGTTCGGGGGACTCAGTCCGGCCTGTCGCGCCGAGGGTCAGGGCTGGTCTCCCCGTGGACCGAGCAGGTCGCGGTGTAGGACAACGGCGTCACCTGGACCACCATCCGCCGGCCGCACAACGCGCAGAACCGCGGCGGTTCGTACGGCGCTCGGCGCCGGCAACGATCGTGGACGTCGTCGGCGAGCTCCTTCCCGCAGCCGGTGCAGCGCATCCCGGACCAGCGAGCGCTACAGGGCGGAGGTGAGGGTCTTGATCGGCATCCGCAGCTCCTCGAGCAGCGCGAGGTCGGCGGCGGGGGGCCGGCCGAGCGTCGTCAGGTAGTTGCCGACGATGACCGCGTTGACCCCACCGAGCAGCCCGTCGCGGGTGCCGAGGTCACCGAGCGTGACCTCACGGCCACCGGCGAACCGAAGGATCGTCGACGGCAGGGCCAGCCGGAACGCGCCGACCGCTCGCAGCGCGTCCGTCGCCGAGAGCACCGGCAGGTCGGCGAACGGGGTGCCCGGTCGCGGGTCGAGGAAGTTCAACGGCACCTCGTCGGGCGCCACATCGGCCAGCTGGCTCGCCAGCTCCGCCCGCTGCTCGAGCGACTCGCCCATCCCGACGATCGCGCCGCAGCAGACCTCCATCCCGGCGCCACGCACCAGCTCGAGGGTGGCCCGCCGCTCCTCCCACGTGTGGGTCGTCACGACCGAGCCGAAGAACGACCGAGCGGTCTCCAGGTTGTGGTTGTAGCGATGCACTCCCATCCCGACCAGACGGTCGACGTCGTCGCTGGTCAGGATGCCGAGCGAGCACGCGATCTGTACGTCGTTGCCGTCCGCACGGATGGCCTCGATCGCGGCCTGCACGTCGTCGAGCAGCCGCTGGTCGGGGCCGCGCACCGCGGCGACGATGCAGAACTCGGTCGCACCGGTGTCGCGGGTCTCGCGCGCCGCGCGAACCAGCTCCGTCACGTCGAGCCGCGCCGCCCGAACCGGGGTCTCGAAGCGACCCGACTGCGAGCAGAAGTGGCAGTCCTCGGGACAACCACCGGTCTTGACGCTGACGATGCCCTCGACCTCGACGGCCTCGCCGCACCAGCGCTGCCGCACCTCGTGGGCGAGCTCGAGCAGTGCCGGGACCTGTTCATCCGGCAGCCGCAGGCACGCGAGGACACCGTCCGCGTCGAGGCCGGCGCCGGTCGGGAGCACCGTGGCGCGCGCATGGGCAAGGACAGCGGGTTCGCGCTCGGACACGGGCGACACCCTCTCAGACGGCCGAACCGGCAAGATCGTTAACCCAGCCGTGCGACCATCCCCCGTCGTGAAGGTCATCGCGAGCTATTCGGTGAAGGGCGGGGTCGGCAAGACGTCGGCGGCCGTCAACCTCGCCTGGCTCGCCGCCGGCAGCGGTCGGCGCACCCTGCTGTGGGACCTCGATCCGCAGGCGGCGGCCAGCTACCTGCTGCGCACCAAGCCGAAGGTGAAAGGCGGCAGCCGGAAGCTGCTCCAAGGCAAGAGCGAGGTGGCCGCGGCGATCCGGGCGACGGCAGACGACCTCCTCGACGTGCTGCCGGCCAGCGGCTCCTACGCCGCGACGGATCTCGACCTCGCGGCCGCGAAGAAGAGTGAGCAGCGGGTCAGCAAGGCGCTGGCTGAGGTCCGAGACGCCTACGACGTCGCGGTCCTCGACTGCCCGCCCGGGTTGACCCTGCTGTCGACCAACGTCGTCCGCGCCGCGGATCTGGTCCTGACGCCGATCGTGCCCTCACCGCTGTCGATGCGCACCCTCGACCAGCTCGTCGACCTGGTCTCCGAATGCGGCGGCAGTGCACGAATCCTCGCGTTCCTGTCGATGGTCGACCGCCGCAGAGCCTTGCACCGTGACGTGATCGAGCTGGTCCACGGCAGCTATGGCGACATCGCGGAGACCGTCGTTCCGCTGAGCGCCACGATCGAGCGGATGGGCCAGCGTCGGCGCCCAGTTGCGTCGTACGCCGCGAGCTCCCCGGCGACCGCGGCCTACCAGCAGCTCTGGGACGAGATCGTGGCGCGCCTGTCGTTGTGATCGTCCGACGCTGGGCCGGCTATCCGGCGGGTAGCACCGCGAGGTCGTACGGAGTGGTCCACGCGGCGGCGTCCGACCCGGCGGCGACGACCGTCGCGCTGCCGTGCGCGGGGATCTCCACGACGCGGTCGTTGCCTTTGCCCTGGTAGTCGCGAGTGTCGGCCACGAAGACGTTGCCGTGCGCGTCGACGGCAAGTCCGGCCACGAAGTCGAACCGCTTGCCGTTCACGACGGGGTCGATCGCCCTGGCGACGCCGTCGGAGGCCACCTCCACGACCCGGTGGTGCGAGGTGTCGGCGAGATAGAGGTCACCGGCCGCGTCCGACGCGATGCTGTAGGGCTTGCCGATCGGTTCGCCGTTCACTGTCGGCTCGATCACCCGCGGTGCACCACCGACGGGGACCTCGATGACGCGGGCGTGGCGGTACTCGGAGATGAAGACGTCGCCTGCGGCGTCGACCGCCGCTTCCTCCGGATCGTTGAGAGCGGCGCCGTCGACTCTGGGTGCGATCAGCTTCGGCGACCCGCCGCCGACCGGCACCTCCAGCACGCCCTTGTCGGGCGGGTCGGCGACGAACAAGTTGCCGGACGAGTCGACGGCGATGTCGCGGCTGACGACCGGGTCGCTGTCCGAGGTCGGGTACACAACCGCCGGCGCGCCACCACTGGCGGGTAGTTCGACGACCCGGGCGCGATACGCGTCAGCGACGAACAGGGCGCCGGCCGCGTCAACCGCGACTCCGTCCGGGTACACCCCGAAGCCGGCGACCGCTGGGCCGATCGCGTGCGGCGTGCCATGGGAAGGGATCTCGACGATGCGGCCGACGTCCAGCTGCGTGTAGTTGACGATGGCCGGTTGGGCGACGTACACGTCTCCCCCGCCGTCCACGGCGACGCCTTCGTCGTCGAGCAGCCGGGAGCCGGCGACCGTGGCGTGTATCGCACGCGGCTGGCCTGACACGGGCAGCTCGACGACCCGGCTGTGGCCGGAGTCGGCGATGAACAGGTCCCCGGCCGAATCGAGAGCGAGGCCGAGCGGGCGCAGCAGCGAGTTGCCGTGAACCGTGGGGTCGTACGCGGCGACCGCCGCGCCACCCGTCACCGCCACGACGCGCTGGTGACCCTGGTCCGAGACATACAGGGTCCCGTCGCGCGCAACGACCACACCTGCCGGGTGAAGCAAGCCTGCGCCGGCCACCGTGGTGTCGATCACCTTCGGCTTGCCGTGCCGCGGCACCTCGACCACCCGGCTGTGGGCCGTGTCGGCGACGAACAAGTCGCCGGCGCCGTCCACCGCAACCCCGCGCGGCCTGCGCAGCCGCTTGCCGGCGACCTTCGGGTCGAGCGCTGACGGCACCCCGTGTGCCGGCACCTCGACCACCCGACTGTTGAACGTGTCCGCGATGAACAGGTCCCCTGCGGCGTCGACCGCAACGCCGCACGGCTGGTCGAGATTTTTGCCGTCGACGGTCGGTGAGATGACCGACTCGGCCCCCGTGGCCGCGATCTCCACGATGCGGCTGTTGCCCATGTCGGCGACGAACACGTCGCCGCCGCGATCGGCTGCGATTCCGTACGGCGTGTTCAGCCGCGGCAACACCGCGCTCACCCCTGGCGCGCCGACGACCTTCTCCCCGACCCCGCCGGGCCCGTCGATCACCAGCACATCGGGGGTAGCGGCCGATGCGGTCGGCGTCGAAGCGAAGGACTCCGGCACCACCGCGACCGTCGCCGCCAGCACGCCGAGCAGCAGGCACAACCGAGCGCGCGTCGTCATCACCTGCCCAGTATTCAGCCCCACCCTCGGCGAGAGCCATGGCCAACTCGGGTGGGTTTGCCCTAGTCATCCCCATCCAGCGGGTCGGTTACCGTCGCAGAGTGAGCGCGACGCTGGTGCCCGGCGCATGAGCGAGCTCGTGGCGATCCCGCTGCTGCCGGAGGACGTCGACGAGCTCGATCGCTACTACGGCGAGCCGTACGTCGGGGTGCGGGCGAACATGATCACCACACTCGACGGTGGTGCCGCGTTCAACGGCCGCACGAAGCCGGTCACCGACCCCGCCGACCAGGTGCTGCTCGGCCACCTGCGTTCATACGCCGACGTCGTTCTGGTCGGGTCGGCGACGGTGGCCGCCGAGCACTACGGCCCGGTGAAGCTGTCCGAGGAGCTCCAGGCGAAGCGCCGGGCCGCCGGCCACGATCCGCTGCCCCGGCTCGCGGTCGTGACCGCCCGCGGCGCCCTGTCACCGGAGCTGCGCATCTTCGCGGGCGAGGCCCGGCCGGTGATCATCACCACCGAGCAGACCGCCACCGCACAGCCGGCGCTGGGCGAGCTCGGCGACGTGCTCGTCGCGGGCGACACGGCGATCGAGCCCGCACGGATCATCGACGGGCTCCGCGAGGCGGGCCTCCCGCGGGTGCTCTGCGAAGGCGGCCCGTTCCTGCTCTCGACACTGATCGATGCCGAGCTCGTGGGCGACATGTGCCTGACCGTCTCGCCCTTCCTCACCGGGCTGCAGCCGACGACGCCGCAGCCGACGTCGTCCTTGACGGCACCCACCCGGTTGGAGCTGCGGCACGTGCTCACCCGCAACGGATTGCTGTATCTGCGCTACAGCCGGGAATGACTGAGGGGCTCGATTAGTCTCGGCAGCGATTCGTCAGGAGCGGCGAGTCATGACAGCGCAACCCGGGTCAAGCCGTCGGCCCTCGTACTCACCTGCGAGAGGCGATCAGTGACCGACCCCAGCACAGCCGCGGCGCCGAGCGAGATCGATGCGGCGTTCCAGGAGAGCGTCGCGTTGCTCGAGGTCTCCGACGACGTCGACGAGACGATGCGCCGCGTCGCCGCCGTCGCGTGCACGATGATCGACGGCTGCGAGTTCTGCAGCGTGTCGGAGCTGGTCGCTTCCGGCATCCGCACTCGCGGAGCGAACGACCCGCGAGCAGAGCAGGTGGACCGGATCCAGTACGACACCCAGCAGGGTCCATGCTGGGTCGCCGCGACCGAGCGCGAGCCGCTGGTCTACACCGCGGACACCTCGAAGGACCCGCGCTGGCCCGAGTTCTCCCGCCGGACGGCGGCGGAAGTGGGCATCTTCAGCCTGCTCGCCTGCCGGCTCGTCGTCGGTGATCCGCCGCGTGCACTCGGCGCGCTGAACATGTACGCCGCAGGACCGGACGCGTTCGACGGCGCCGACATGCAGGTCGCCATGCTGCTCTCCGCGGTCACCGGTGTACTGCTCGACGCCTCACAGCGCGAGGCCCAGCTGACCGCCGCCCTCGAGACCCGTGGGCTGATCGGACAGGCGATGGGGATCCTCATGGCGCAGTCCGACCTCACCGCCGACGAAGCCTTCGACCAGCTCCGGACGGCCTCACAGCGGATGAACATCAAGCTGCGGGATCTCGCCCGCTCGATCGCCGAGTCAAACGGCGGCAAGCGGGAAAACTAGCCGTTGCCTGCCCGCTCGCCGGGCGGGCGAAGGGACGGCGGTCGAGCAGACGGCCGCCGCCCCGCACACCCGTCCGGTCAGCGGCCCGGCAGCCGCACCACGGACACGAAGAAGTCGTCGATCTGGCGGACCACCGCGAGGAACCGCTCGAAGTCGACCGGCTTCGTCACGTAGGCGTTGGCGTGCAGCGAGTAGCTCGTCGAGACGTCTTCGGCGCTCTCCGACGTCGTCAGCACAACGACCGGAATGCTCCGCAAGCCCTCGTCCGCCTTGATCGCGGCGAGCACCTCGCGCCCGTCCATCCTCGGCAGGTTGAGGTCGAGCAGCACGAGATCCGGCGTCGGCGCATCGGCGTGGCGGCCCTCCTTGCGCAGGAACGCCATCGCCTCGACGCCGTTGGTGACGACGTGGAGCCGGTTTTGAACCTTGTTCTCCTCGAACGCCTCGCGGGTGATCGCGACGTCGCCGGGATCGTCCTCGACGAGCAGGACGTCGATGGTGCCGAGCACCTCGCGAATCACGATGCCTCCGGGTGGGACGGGGTGTACAGGGGTGCGGGTGCGACGCGACGGTCGACGACAGGCAGCGTCCAGCGGAACGCCGCGCCCCCGACGTGGTCGCGGTCGAGCCAGATGGTGCCGCCGTGGTGTTCGACGATGCGCTTGCACAGCGACAACCCGATGCCGGTGCCGGCGTACTCGTCCTTGCCGTGCAACCGCTGGAAGATCACGAAGATGCGATCGGCGTACTGCGGATCGATCCCGATCCCGTTGTCGGCACAGCACAGCTCCCACACCTGCCTGCGGCGCGTCGCGGTGATGGTGATCCGAAGCGGCACCTCGCCGCGGAACTTCACCGAGTTGCCGATCAGGTTCGCGAACAGCTGCGTCAGCAGCGCGGGATCACCCGGGACGGTGGGCAGCGGCTCGCGCACGATCTCGGCGTTGGCCTCGGCGATCGTCTCCGACAGGTTCTGCACAGCGGTGTCGAGAGCCCAGCCCAGGTCCACGTCGGCGAACGGTGCGCTGGATCGGCCCACTCGGGAGAACGCGAGCAGGTCGTTGATGAGCTGCTGCATCCGCTTCGCGCCGTCGACTGCGAATGCGATGTAGGAGTGGGCGCGCTCGTCGAGCTGGCCCTGGTAGCGCTGCTCGAGCAGCTGGCAGAAGCTCGCGACCTTGCGCAGCGGCTCCTGGAGGTCGTGAGAGGCGACGTAGGCGAACTGTTCGAGATCCCGGTTGGAGCGCGCCAGCTCCTCGGCGCGCGTCACCAGCTCGGCGCCGGCGCGTTCGAGCTCGACCCTCGCTTGCTCGACCTGTGCCAGGTGCGCGACGAGCTCGCGCCGCATGTTCTCGACGTCGCCGGCCACGGCGAGGATCTCGCGCGGGCCGCTGACGCGGACCTCGTGGTCGAGCTCGCCGGCCTGGACCAGCCGGGTCTCCCCGGCAAGTCCGGACAGCGGGTCGAGCACCCAGCGCCGCAGCGCAATCCACGCTGCCCCCGCTGCGAGCAGCACCATCACGACCGCGAACGCCACCGCGACGAACAGCAGAGTGGTCAGCGTCGTCAGCCGGTGGCTGGCGGCTTGCCGCTTCGCCACCAGCCGGTCGGAGAAGGTGCGGTACGCCGACCTGACGATGTCGAAGAGCTGCTTCCCGCGCAGCACGGTCGCCCGCGAGAGAACGGCACCAGGGTCGGTGCCGATCTGGCTGATGGCCGGCTCGGCCCACTCGTCGTACCAGCGGTTGCTGGCCGCATCCCATGCCCCCAGCGCCCTGATCGTGGCGCCGTCGCCATGGACCAGCCTGGTGACCGTGCGCTCGTCGGCGGCGTACGACGCGGACCGCAGGCTGTCCAGCGGCTGCAAGGTGGCGGGGTCGTGGGTCAGCGCGTAACCGCGTACGGCGGTCTCCGCGTCGACCTGGTCGACGAAGCGCGCGTTGGTGAGGGTCACCGCCCGGAAATAGCGATCGATCACCAGACGCTGCTGGGACCGGACGGCGACGAGTAGCGCGGCGGCGATCGCCACGACGACGAGGAGCACGAGCGCTCCGGTAACGCTTGCGACGGCGAGGCGACGTCGCAGCGACCAGGTGCTCAGGCTCGGCACTCGACCACCACGACCGCGACGTCGTCGACGAGCGGGGCGCCGTTGAGTCGCTGGGCACTGGCGATCATGTGGTCGACCAGCAGGGGCGTGCTGTCGAAGTCGTGACACTCCTCGGCGACGGTGAGCAGGCGTTCGACGCCGAGCCGGTCGCTGCCCTCACCGGTCCGGCCTTCGACCAGCCCGTCGGTGAACAGCATCAGCCGCCAGTTCTCGGGCAGCTCGAACGTGCGCCGCTCCCATCGCGAGTCCGGGATCAGCCCCAGGGGCGCGCCGACGCGGTCCGCGGGTAGCTGCGAGACGGGCGAACCGAGCATCAACGGCGCCGGATGACCGGCGAGGTGGAACGAACCGTGGCGGCGGTCCGGTTCGATCACCGCCGTGCACAAGGTCGCGAACGTCTCGTCATTGCGGCGTTCACTCGCCACCACCGCGTCGAGGATCGGCAGGACGTCGGCGTCGCTCGTCGCAGCCAGCACGAGTGTGCGCCAGGCGATGCGCAACGCGACCCCGAGGGCGGCCTCGTCGATGTCGTGACCCGAGACATCGCCGACCATGATGTGCAGCCGGCCGTCCTCGGTCTCGACCACGTCGAAGAAGTCACCGCCGAGCACCCCTTCATGGCCGGGCTGGTAGCGCGTCACGACCATGAGTCGCTTGTCGTCGACGATCGGCAGCGGCAGCAACCCCCACTGCAGCCGCTCGTTCTCGGCGGCGCGCAGCTCCGAGGCGTGCAGCCGGCGCAGCTGCTGCTCGGCGCGCTTGCGCTCGACGGAGTACTGGATCGACCGCCGCAGCAGCTGACCGTCGACCTGCCCTTTGATCAGGTAGTCCTGCGCACCGATCGACACCGCGGCCAGCCCGCTGTCTTCCTGGGCCAGCCCGGTCAGCACGATCACCGGCAGGTCCGGCGCGGCGTCGAGCACGGCACGCAAGGCACCCAGCCCGGTCGCGTCGGGCAGCCCGAGGTCGAACAGCACACAGTCGAAGTCGCCGGGCAGCGCCGCCAAGGCCGCTTCGAGCTTGGCGACGCTCTCGATGTGGATGGCCGGGTCGGTGTCGGAGAGCAGCTCCTTCACCAGCACCGCGTCGCCGAGGTCGTCCTCGACGAGGAGCACGGCCCGGCCCGCCACGGGCGGCAGCCCTGCTGCGTTGCTCACCCCACACTCCGCCTGGAACACGCCGCCGACGACGGCTTGGCTTGGACTGGACCGACCGGCTGGAGGCTCAACCGAGTGATCCCATTTTATGGGTGTTGCCCAGGTTTTCGCCTGGGCGACCCATCGCGGCCCGCCCACCCCGGCAAGCCGCTAGGAGTACGACGGGGGCGCGTCGGCCGGCCGGTCGGCCCAGGTGCCGGGAGCGGTCGCCGTCGCGATCCGAAGGGTCGCCCCTCGGCGGATCGCCGCGAAGTGCAGCCACGCCCGGCGCAGAGCGGAACCGTCCAGCTCAGCGGATGCGACGTACGGCGTGTTCCGGCTGGCGCCCGGCGCGAGGACCGTCAGCGACCGGCCGCGCGGCAGCACGATGACGACCCGCGAGAAGCGAGGCGCACCGACCGTCATCACGTCGTCGCCGGGTATGACGGGGTAGAGCCCGATCGCGTTCCAGACCCACCAGGAGGTCATGGTGCCGCCGTCGGTGTTGCCCGGGTAGCCGTCCGGCGTGGGCGCGTACATCTCGTCCATCGCACGGTGCACGACCGACTCGGCGAGATCCGGGCGGCCGGCCCAGAGGTATTCGTACGGAGTGTCGAGGCCCGGTTCGTTGCCGAGGAACGCGTACGGCGAGCTCGGTCCTGCGTTGAGCTTCGTGAACAGCGCGTCGAGCCGGTTCACCATCGCGGCGGGCCCGCCGAGCGCCTGCTCCACGCCTGCCACGTCGAACGGGACCATGAAGGTGTACTGGCTGGCGTCTCCCTCGACGAAGCCGGGCGCCGGTCCGGTCTTGCCGATGGGCAGGAACACCCCGGACAGGCTGCGTGGCTCGACGTAGCCGTCCGCCCGGTCGAAGTCCTCGCGCCACCAGCCGGCTCGTGACTGGAACCGGCCGGCGATCCCCGGCTCGTGCGCCGCGCGCGCAAGCCGGGACGTGGCGAAGTCGGCGGTGGCGTACTCCAACGAGGTCGAAGCGCTCCCCCACACCAGGTCGGGACTGGCGAGGAACTCGATGCCGCCGGTCGTGTTGGTCGAGGCGTCGAGCTCGGCCGGCACGTAGTGCAGCGCGAGGTAGGCGGGGTTCGCCGGGCGCTCGGCGTAGTAGCCACCCGCGAGGGTTTCCGGGTCCAGGACGCCGGCGAGCATCCGCGGTGACTCGTCGTCGACACCGTTGCTCGCTGCGCCGTGTACGGCGGCGGCCACGGCGGCACGCCGGCTGAAGCCGGTCACCCCGTACGCCTCGAGGTCGGCGAGGAACGGCACGGCCGGGTCACCGACCATGATGTCCGGGCTGCCGCCGACGACCGGCCATCGCGGCAGGAAGCCGGCGCTGCGCCAGTCGGCGATCAACGTCCGCGCCATGCCGGCGGCCTGGCGCGGGGCGAGGACGGCGAGCAGCTGAGCATGGGTGCGGTACTCGTCCCACAGGCTCATCTGGCTGAACGCGGTCCAGCCGTGCGCGCGATGGACCAGGCCGTCGATCCCCGGGTAGCGGCCGTCGACGTCGCTGATGACCTGCGGCGAAAGCAGCGACTGGTACAGCGTTGTGGCAAGCATCCGGCGGTCGACGGGTGCGCCGCCGGCGACCCGGATCCGGTTCATGAGCTCAGCCCAGTGGCGCGCGGTCGCGGCCTGCACGTCGGCGACCGACCGGCCGGCGACTTCTCGGGTGAGTGCCGCGCGCGCCCCGGCCATGCCGACGTAGGACATGCCGACCCGAACGCCGACGCTGCGGTCGGCGCGAAGCGGGAACCGCAGCACCGCGCCGGCCTGCGCCGTCGCGCTGAGTGAGTCGGGCAGCGGCGGGATGCCGGCGCCGGGCACGTCGCCGAGGCCGGTGGCAGCGCGGCTGCTGGCGTGGGTGCCGCCCTCCCGGAAGCCTTGCCGTTGCCACACGCCGAACGACCCGAACGCTCGGTCGAACCGGAGCACGACATGCAGGGTGTCGCCGACGGGCTGCTCGCAGAAGCGTCCCCCACGCACCGTGATGTCCACGCTGTGGCGGGCCGGCAGGATGCGGACGGCGGCCGCGGTGTCCGGGGTCTGACTGCCGCCGGCGTTGACGACGAGCGTGCCGGTCGATGCCGATCGCGGGAAGCTGAACCTGCCCGCCCCGGCCCTCGTTGCCGCTCCCAGGTCGACGCGGATGGCCTTGGTGGTGCCCGGGTTCAACGTGACCGAGTAGCGCCCCGGTGACGCTGACTCGTGGGCGTGGTCGAACGACGCCGTCAGGACCGGATCCGTCGCCGCGCTGAGCAGGCGCGCCGGGCTGGAGGAGATCGTCGCCGTCGTCGGCATGATCGGGACGTCACCGAAGCCGGTGCACCCGCCGCCTTGAAACCGGTTCAGGTCGAAGCCGACGATCTTGGTGTCGGAGTAGGTGTATCCGGCGCCGAACGCGACCGAGTCCGGACTGGTCCGCGGGCCCCACGACAGCATCCCGAACGGAGCGGTCGCGGCCGGGCTCATGTTGCCGGCGCTGCCTCCCGTGTGCTGGTCGGCGAGGGTGGTGTCGGTTCCGGCGAAGACGTTCGCCAGCCGGACGAGCTGAGCGCCCGTGGTGAGCCGGCCGACGTGCGGAACGCGCTCGTGCTTCGCGGCAGGCCACGCGTTGGCATAGAGGGGCGACGCGGCCACCAACCCGACGGTGACGAGCGCGGCAACGACCCGAAAGCGCATGGCCGGGCGATTATCCCCGGCCGCGCGGCACGCCGTACGCCGCACTCGACTTGACAACCGATTTTTTCTTGATCAAGATGGTTGTGTTTATTGGATAAGTCGTCTCTATTCAGACTCACTGGAAGGCAACGGCACAACGTGACCACAAACAAGCGGATCGCCGCCAGTCTCGCAACGGTCGCCGCACTGGGCTTGACCGCGGCGTGCGGCAGCTCCTCATCGGGCGGTACGAGCTCCTCGAGTGGCGGCGGCACCATCAACCTGGTCGCGTACTCGACGCCGCAGAAGGCGTACGACAAGCTGCTCCCGGCGTTCAACGCCACGGGGGCCGGTGCCGGAGTCAAGCTCAACGGCTCCTACGGCGCGTCGGGCACCCAGGAGCGTGCCGTGGAAAGCGGCCAGCCGGCCGACGTCGTGGAGTTCTCCCGCAGCTCGGACATGGACAAGCTGGTGGCCGCAGGCCTGGTGCCTGCGGACTGGGACGCGAACCAGTACAAGGGCATCATCACCGACTCGGTCGCCACGCTGATCGTGCGCAAGGGCAACCCCCTGCACATCACCAACTGGGACGACCTCATCAAGCCCGGCGTCAAGGTCGTCACGCCGAACCCGCTGAGCTCGGGCAGCGCGTGCTGGAACCTGATGGCCGCGTACGGCGCGGAGCTCAAGGAGGGCAAGACGCCGGACCAGGCGCTCGCCTTCGTCAAGGAGCTGCTCCAGCACACCGTTTCGCTGCCGGACAGTGGCTCCGACGCGACGGCAGCATTCGTCGGCGGGACGGGTGACGTGCTGATCGGCTACGAGAACGAGGCCATCGAGGCAGAGCAGGCGGGCGACGCGGTGCAGTACGTGACGCCGCCGGACACGATCCTGATCGAGAACCCGATCGCGGTGACCAGCGAGGCCAAGAACCCGACGCTGGACAAGGCGTTCGTCGACTTCCTCTACTCCGACGCCGGCCAGAAGATCTTCGCCTCCGAGGGCTACCGCCCGGTGGTGGCCGCCGACCTCGACAAGAAGACGTTCCCGACCCCGCCCGGCCTGTTCACCATCGACTCGCTGGGGGGCTGGACAAAGGTGAACGACCAGTTCTTCGACTCGACCGACGGCTCGATCACCAAGATTCTCAACGATCTCGGTGACGGCGCGAGTGGCTGAGGCCGCACTTCCGGGCAACTCCTTCAGCGCGAAGGCCCATCCCCGCCGCCGTTCGCTCCTGCGACCGGTCGCGGCGGGGGTGGGCCCCGGGCTGTCGATGCTGTACCTGTCACTGCTCGTCGGCCTGCCCGTCGCGGCCGTCATCAGCCAGTCGGCGCACCACACCTTCTGGTCGAGCATCACGCAGGCGCACACCCGATCGGTGCTGGAGTTCACGGTGCTCGTCGCACTCGCCGCGGCCGCGGTGGATGCGGTGACGGGCGTCGCGCTGGCCTGGGTGCTCGTGCGAGACGACTTCCCGGGCAAGCGGGTCGTGAACGCGCTGATCGACCTGCCGTTCGCTCTTCCCACGATCGTCGCCGGACTGGTGCTGCTGAGCCTCTACGGGCCCGACAGCCCGGTCGGCGTCAACGTCGAGGGCACCCGGATCGCGGTGCTCTTCGCGCTGTTGTTCGTCACCTTGCCGTTCGTCACGCGCGCGGTGCAGCCCGTCCTGCTGACACTGGAGCGCGACGTCGAGGACGCCGCTGCGTGTCTGGGCGCGAAGCCGTGGACCGTGTTCCGGCGCATCATCCTTCCGGCGATCCTGCCGGCAACCCTGACCGGAGCCTCGCTGGCGTTCGCCCGAGCGCTCGGCGAGTTCGGCTCGGTCGTGCTGATCTCCGGCAACCTGCCGCGCAGCGAGATCGCCTCGCAGGTCATCTTCCAAGACGTCGAGAACGGCGTGCCGCAACAAGCCGCCGCGATCGGCGTCGTACTGCTGGCAATGGCGTTGGTGATCTTCGTCGTGACGGGCCTGGTCACGAGACGGAACGCGGCCCGGCATGGCTAAGTACCTGCTGCGCTACTCGGTGCTGCTCTACCTCGCCGCACTGCTGGTCGCGCCCGTCGTCATGGTCGGCTACCGCACCTTCCAGCACGGCGTGTCTCCGGTGTGGGACGCGCTGTCGAGCCCGGACGCGACCTCCGCACTGAAGCTCTCGCTGCTGATCACGCTGATCGCCGTCCCCGTCAACATCGTGTTCGGGGTCGCCACGGGCTGGCTGCTCGCCCGACGCCGGATGCCGCTGCCTTGGCTGGTCGACGCACTGATCAACCTGCCCTTCGCGATGTCCCCGGTGGTCGTCGGGCTCGCGGTCTTCGTCCTCTACAGCCGGACTGGCTGGATCGGGACCTACCTGTTCTCGCACGGCATCCCGGTGCTGTTCACCTGGAAGGCAATGACGATCGCCACGATCTTCGTGAGCCTGCCGTTCGTGGTACGGGAAGTGGTGCCGGTCCTCGAGGAGCTCGGCACCGAGCAGGAACAAGCGGCGGCGGTGCTCGGCGCCTCGCAGCTACAGGCGTTCTTCCGCGTGACGCTGCCGGCCATCCGCTGGGCGGTCGTCTACGGCACGATCCTGACGGTTGCCCGCTCGCTCGGCGAGTACGGCGCGGTCAACATCGTCTCGAGCAACATCGTGGGACGAAGCCTCACGCTGCCGCTCTACGTGAACAACCGGGTCAACCAGCTCGACCCGCAAGCGGCGTACAGCGCGGGCCTGCTGCTCGCGGTGATCTCGCTTCTCATCCTCGTCGGCATGACCACGCTCAGCGCGCGCCGACACCGCACGTCGGAGGACGCTTCATGAGCATCAAGGTCAGCGACGTCAGCAAGTCCTTCGGGGACTTTCATGCGCTCGACCACGTCAGCGTCCAGATCGAGCCGGGCCATCTGACGGCGGTGCTGGGCCCATCCGGCGGCGGCAAGTCGACGCTGCTTCGGATCATCGCCGGGCTCGAGACCGCGGACAGCGGCCACGTCGAGATCGACGACGTCGACGTCACGAACGTGCCGGCCCGGCAGCGCGGGATCGGTTTCGTCTTCCAGCACTACGCGGCGTTCACCCACATGACGGTGTGGGAGAACGTGGCGTTCGGGCTGAAGATCCAGAAGGCGCCCAAGGATCGGATCAAGGCACGCGTCGCCGAGCTGCTCGCGCTGGTGCACCTCGACGGGTTCGCCGCGCGCTACCCCTCTGAGCTGTCCGGCGGGCAACGGCAGCGCATGGCTCTCGCCCGCGCGCTCGCCGTCGAGCCCGGCCTGCTGCTGCTGGACGAGCCGTTCGGCGCGCTCGACGTGAAGGTGCGCCAGGAGCTGCGAGACTGGCTGCGCCGGCTCCACGACGAGGTGCACACGACCACGATCTTCGTCACGCACGACCAAGAGGAGGCGATGGAGATCGCCGACCGGATCATCGTCGTCAACCACGGCCGGATCGAGCAGGCGGGGACGCCGGAAGACCTCTACGACCGGCCGGCCAACGACTTCGTCATGGGCTTCCTCGGACCGGTCACGACCCTCGGCGGGCGGCTGGTCCGCCCCCACGACATCCATGTGTCTACCAAGGCGGAAGCGGGCGGCCAGCGAGCCAGGCTGGAGCGGGTGATCTCACTGGGGTTCGAGACTCGTGTCGTCGCCTCGCCGTCGGACGGCGGCGAGCCGATCACGGTCCAGCTCACCCGCAACCAGGTGCACGAGCTCGCGCTGGACGTGGGCAGCGAGGTCTACCTCACCGCGTTGGCGAAGGTGAGCTGACGCGCTACTACGAGGTCAGTACGGCGATCGAGAGCGAGACCACGTCGAAGCCGAAGTGCGTGAAGATCGCTCGCCCGAGCCGACCTCGCTTCTGGAACGAGCGGGTCACGAGGTAGCCGAGTGGCATCGTCGCAAGGAACGCGACCCCGTAGTACACGTGGTAGGACTCGCGCACTGCGAAGCTCAGTGCGAACGCCGGCCAACGACTCCATCCGAGCTGTGACAGCCGCGTCAGGAAGTAGCCGTTGACGATGACTTCCTCGTTGATCGCCGTGGTGGCCGACAGCAGGACGGCGTAGACCAAGTAGTACGCCGGGACGTGCGAGTCGGACGCGGTGTTGGTGAACTTGCCGCTGCCGCCGATCGAGAGCAGCGCCACGACGATGCCGGTGAGGATCCACGACGCGGCCAGCAGCCCGACCGCGTTGACCGCGTCACGCCCCAGACCGCTGCGTTGCAGGCCGAGCGTCGCGGGCGGCTGGCCGCTACGCGCGAGCTGCAACAGCGCGATCGGCACCACGAGGCCCGTCGTGAGGTATCCGAAGATGAGCAGCACGAGGCTGATGCCGGGGTGGTGCGCGAGGGGCAGGTCGAACTCGTCGAGATCGCTGACTCCCCCGATGTGCTGGGCGAGGATCGTCACCGCCGCCGCGATGCCCGGCAGCGCCATGGCGGCGACGACGAATCCGGTCTCCCACCCGAGCCACTGCCGCGCCGGGCCGTCCGCGACCGGGGACACCGTCGCCGGCGTCAGTCCCGGGTCACGGGTGGCCAACGGCAGGCCGGCCTCCGCGGCGAGCCGGTTCTGCTCGGCGAGCGTCGCGGCGACCCGTTGTTGGGTCTCGCCGAAGCCGTACCCGAGCGGCACCGCGCGAGCCACCCACGCGTCGTCGCGCACGCCGGCGATCGTCCAGCTGGCCGGGACGATGCGGCCGTCGGCGCACACCAGGACGATCCGTTGCCACCGGCCTCTGGCAACCCGCTCCACGGCGAGGCCGAGCACGTCGGCGCGCTCGAACCGGTGGGTCGACAACACCTCGTACACCGTCATCTTCGTCGGGTCGAGGCGCAGCCCGACGAAGAAGATCCGACCCAGCAGGCCGGTGAGCGCCACCGCCGCGACGGCCGCGACCGCTCGAGCTCCGGCGTCCACACCACTCACCACGATGGTGGGCACGGTGAGCAGCAGCCCGACGCCGGCCAACGCTGCGACGGCGCCGACCAGCCCGCCGGACCGAACCCGCATCGAGGCGCCGATCAGGACGGGTGGGCCTGCGCCCACGTGCCGGCGAGCGCCAGGAAGCGGTCGTTTTCCTCGGGAAGACCGATGGTGACCCGCACCCCGTCACCGGCGAACGGGCGTACCAGCACTCCCCCGCCCGCACAGTGCTCCGCGAAGGCTGCGGCGGCGTTCGTGATGGGGAGCCACACGAAGTTCGCTTGGGACGGCGGCACGTCGAAGCCGGCGTCGCGCAGCGAGGCGGCGACCCGGTCGCGTTCGGCGATGGTCATGGCGGCCCGCCGGGCGACGACGGCCTCATCGCCGAGCGCCGCGATCGCGCACTGCTGGGCGAGTGCGCTGACACTGAACGGGATCTGGGTCTTGCGCACCGCCTGCACGACGTCCGCTGCACCGATGCAATAGCCGACCCGCAGCCCGGCGAGGGCGAACGCCTTGGAGAAGGTGCGCGTGACGACCACGTTGGGCCGGTCACGCAAGACGACGAGCGCATCAGGCACGACATCCGGATCGGTGTAATGGTGGTAGGCCTCGTCGACCACCACGAGCACGTCGTCCGGAACCCGGTCGACGAACGCCGTCAGCTCGGTGCCGACCGCGGTGCCCGTCGGGTTGTTCGGATTGCAGACGATGACCAGCTTGGTGCGATCCGTGATCGCCTCGGACATGGCGTCGAGGTCGTGGACGTGCGCACGAAGCGGGATCTGCACCGACTGCCCGCCGGCGATCGTGGTGATGATCGGGTAGGCCTCGAACGCGCGCCAGCCGTACACGACTTCGTCCCCCGGGTCGACGACGGCGGAGGCGATCTGGCCGACCACCTCCACGCTGCCCGCCCCTACCGCGACCTGATCGGGTGAGACGCCGTGATAGCCGGCGATGGCGTCGACCAGGGCGGTCGCCGACATGTCCGGGTAGCGACTGACGCCAGCGGTGATCCCGTCGATCGTCGCGGCAACCGCCGGCAGCAGCCCGTACGGCGACTCGTTGCTGGCAAGGACGACCGCGCCCGGCGCCTTGCGACCCGCGACATAGGCCGGCAGCCGACCCATCGCGTCACGAAGTCGGACCGCCACGACGTACAGCCTGCCTCACCCCAGGCACGAGTGACCGTCCCGGGCATCACCCGGGCGCCGTCCGTGGCCCGCTAGGAGCCCGCGGCGCGTGACTCCCTGCTGGCATCGATGGCCTCATCGATCCGCTCGACGGCCGCCTCGGCGTCGACTGCCTCCTTCTCGCGCTGGAGCGCCTGCTCCTCGTTCGCGAGCACTTGCAGCTTGGCCGCCCGCTCCTGTCGCTCAATCACCTCGTCGCCCTTCACCTTTGCGGCGCGTGACGCGGCGACCTTGTCCGCGGCCTTCCGGCTCGCCTCCTGTTTGCGTTGCTCAGCCCGGCGTTGCGCGGCGGCCTTCTGCTTCTCGGCCTGCTGGGCGGCGGCCGACCGGCGTCTCGCCGCATCCTCCCGGCGCTGCTCCAGCTTGTCAGCCGCGCGTTCCCGGGTCAGCTCTGCTTCGGTCTCGAGGACGGCCGCGTCGCGCAGCTTCGCGAGCTTCGCGTAACGAAGGTCGGCGCTGCGGCTCAGTGACTCGTCGCGAGTGATGGCCCCCACGATCGACTCCACCTTGGCCTGCAGTCCCTCCACCGCCATCGACGGTGGCCACTGGTCGTTGCCGGCCTGCCCTGCGGCGCGCTCGGCGAGGTGCAGCGGCAGCCGCAGTGCAGTGAAGTACGCGCGTGACAGCGCGCCGGGAACGTGCTTGGCGTGGTTCATGAGGGTCATGAGGTCTCCTCGTCGTTGAGAGCGTCCAGCGAGTTCGCGACGCGTTCGGCCTCGTCGGCCTTCGCGGCAAGGTTTGCGGCTCGACGTTCCTCGGCGGCGCGCTCGCGGGCCGCCTGCTGCTGCTCAGCCGCGGCAGCTTGCTGCTGGGCCTGAGCGGAGCGCTCGGCTGCCGCCGCCTGCCGCTGCGCCGCCTCGTCGGCGCTTCGCTCAGCGTCGCGCCGCTCCTGCTCGGCGGCCTGCTCGCGCCGGTCCGCAGCGGTCTCCGCGGCCAGTCGCTTGCGCTCCGCGTCGAGCGCCTGCTCGCGTTCGGCAAGCTCTGCAGCTGCGCTGGCGCGCTCGGCTTGTTCGCTACGCCGTGCCGCCTCCGCTGCCGCGTCGGCCTTCTCGCGATGCAACCGGCCTTCGTGCTCGAGCTGAGCGTTGCCGGTCACCGCCCCGACTACCTGCTTCACGGTTCCTTTGATGCGGTCCATGAGTTCTTCCGTACCCACCGTTTCCGGGCAGGACGCAGATCACGGGTGACTTGTCGGCGGATCCCGCTCGATCGACGCGGCCGACAGCGCGACGTACGGCCCGACCCGCAGCTCGGCTGTCCGCTGTCGCGCCTGACAGGATGCGGGCATGCCCGCTTACGTCATCTACCAGGGTCGCGTGACCGATCCGGAGCAGTACGACAAGTACAAGCCTCTGTCAGCGGCGAGCATCTCCGCCGCCGGCGGCCGGCTGATCGTGCGTGGGGGCGAGTCCGAGGTACTCGAAGGGAACGCGCCGCCGAGTCGCACGGTGGTCATCGAGTTCCCCACTCGCCAGGCGGCGGTCGACTGGTACCACGGTGCGGCGTACGCGGCGGCCCGCAAGGTTCGCGAAGGCGCCGCCGAGGCCAACATGTACGTCGTCGACGGCTACGACGAACCGTAGAGCGCATGTGCCTTCGGTGCCGCTGTAGCTCGCATGTGCCATCCGCATCGCACTACTGGCGCGACATCGCCTCCGCGGCGGCGACCTCGGCGTCGAACCTGCTGAGCTTGCCGGTCTCGATCTCGATCCGGTGGATGGTTCCTGCGAACGCGTTCGGACTGGCGTAGCGCGGGCTCACCGGCGAGCCGTGGTCGAAGCCGATGCTGTGACCGATGCTCGACATGATCCGCATCGCCATCGGCACGTGGCAGCTTCCCGCCACGATGTCGCCGATCAGCAGCTCGAAGTCTCCCGCCCCGCCGTCACGGGTGAAGCGCAGCCCGACCTGGCAGTCACCCACCGGCAGCTGCGTGTCGGAGACGCAGACCGTGTGGTCGCCGAAACCGTTGTAGTCGAGGACGAGTCGATCGTCTTCGACGAACCACGACAGCCCGGCGTTCGCGGTCCCCGTCGCAAGGAGCACCCCGTCGTCCCCGGCGGCTCGGGTGATCGTCGCCGTCATCGCGAACCGGTTGCCGGCCAGCGTCGCGCCGGCCTGGGCCGGCAGCGGGGACATCGGCGGCCGGTAGACGTAGCGCCGCGACGTCGGGTGCGGAGAGTTGTCGTCGTACCTGGTCATGAACAGCTCGATCGTGCGGTCGTCGAGGGGCAGCACGCCGTGCTCGCGTGCCTGGTCCCACCACAGCGACACCATCTCGGCGAGCTTGTCCGGCTCGGTACCCGCGAGATCGTGGCACTCGGAGAAGTCGTCGCACACCTTGTAGAGCTCCCACGGGTCCTCGTCGTAGGGCACGTTCTGGGTGTGGCGGGTGACCGCCTTCCACTCGCCCTGCCAGATGCCGCGATGACCGTTCATCTCGAAGTACTGCGCGGTCCGCGGCGTGGGCGCGTCCGCCGCGTCGAAGGAGTAGCGCATCGAGCTGCCCGCGATCGGGAGCTGGTCGTAGCCGCGGTACGTCGAAGGCGGTGTGATCCCGATCGCGTCGTACACCGTCGGCGCGACGTCCACCGCGTGATGGAACTGCTGCCGGATGCCGCCCGGGTCGGCGATGTGGCCGGGCCAGCTCACGATGAACGGAACGTGCACGCCGCCTTCGTGGGTGTTCTGCTTGTACCACTTGAACGGCGTGTTGCCGGCCTGCGCCCAGCCCCACGGATAGTTGGCGTGGGAGTTCGGGCCACCGATGTCGTCGATGCGACCGATCGCCTCTTCCGGCGTCTCGAGCATGAAGTTGAAGAACTTCATCTCGTGCATCACGCCGTACGGTCCGCCCTCCTGGGATGCGCCGTTGTCGGACACCAGCATGATCAGCGTGTCGTCGGTCAGCCCGAGCGCGTCGAGGTCGGCGAGCAGCCGCCCGATCTGTACGTCGGTGTGGTCGAGGAACGCGGCGAACGCCTCCTGCATTCGCGCCGCGAGCCGCCGCTGGACCTCCGGCAAGGAGTCCCACGGCTCGACGCCCGGATTGCGGGGGGCGAGGTCGGTGCCAGCCGGCACCAGGCCCATCTCCAGCTGCCGGGCGAACCATTGGTCGCGGGCCACGTCCCAGCCGGCGTCGAACTTGCCGCGGTACTTCGCGAGGTACTCCGGCGGCGCCTGGTGCGGCGCGTGCGTCGCCCCGAACGCCAGGTAGAGGAAGAACGGCCGGTCCGGACGCACCGACACGGAGTCGTGGATGAATCCCGACGCCCGATCGACCAGGTCCTCCGACAGGTGGTAGCCCTCGTCGGGCGTCGCCGGGGGGCTGACCCGATGGTTGTCGTAGAACAGGTCCGGGTTGAACTGGTCGGTCTCGCCCTCGAGGAAGCCGTAGAACCGGTCGAAGCCCCGCTGGCACGGCCATGCGTCCATCGGTCCCGCGGCGGAGCAGTCCAGCGCCGGGCACAGGTGCCACTTGCCGACCGCGAACGTGGCGTAGCCCTCGTCGCGCAACACCTCGGCGATCGTCGCCGCCCGAGGCGAGATCTTGCCCGTCATCTGCGGGAACCCGGTGTTGAAGTTCGCCACCGACCGCATGCCGACGGTGTGGTGGTTGCGGCCGGTGAGCAGGGCGGCGCGGGTCGGCGAGCACAACGGGGTGACGTGGAAGTTCGAGTAGCGCAGGCCGCCTGCCGCCAAGCGGTCGATGTTGGGGGTGTCGATGGAGGAGCCGTAGCAACCGAGCTGTGCGAAGCCGGTGTCGTCGAGCACGATCATGACCACGTTCGGCGCCCCGACGGGGGCCGACCGCTTCGGGTACGACGGGGTCGAGTCCACGTGGGTGTCGGCGAGCACCCCGTCGAAATCCTCGTGAACCGGCACGTGGTCCTCCATGGCCCTTGACACCTGCGCCGATATATTGACACTAAGAACGACAAAAGTTCAAGGGCGCCCGACCCGACGAGCACGAAGCGAGGCCAGCGTGGATCGAGGCACGGCGTGAATCGAGCAACAGTGCCCATCCGCAGGTACGCACCGGCACTGATCGTCGCCGCGGCGCTGCTGCTGCTCATCATCGTCGCGCCGTCGAAGAGCCCGTCCAGCTCGACCGTCTCCTACAACGGCGCCGCTCCCGGCACGGTGAGCACCGATGTGCCGGTCCCGCCCGCCGGCGTCGTACCGACCTCGTCGGCAAGCGCCCCCTCGGCGCCCAACGGCAACCACGGCAAGGGCAGCGCTGCCGGTCCGGGCACGACTGCCACTCCGAGCCCGGGACAGACCGCGAGCGGTACGACGCCGGCGGGCAGCACCGCCCACTGCGTCGACGGCCGGCAGTTCGCGGTCGCGGGCTTCGCCTCCGCCCCGCCCTGCCAGCCGACCTTCAGCGGCAACAACGGCGGCGCAACCGCCCCTGGAGTCACCGCCACCACGATCGAGATCGTCTACTACCAGCCCAAGCAGAGCCTGGCGCTCAACGCCATCCTCGGCCCCGCGGGCTTGGCGCCCAGCGTCGCTCAGGTCAACGACTACATCGCGCGCGCGACGCAGTTCATCAACTCCAAGTACGAGCTGTGGGGCCGCAGGATCCACGTCGACGACTACGTCAGCCAGTCCTGCCAGGCCTCACCGCCGAGCGACTCGTGCTTCCGCCAGGACGCCCAGACGATCGTCGCCCGGTACCACCCGTTCGCTGTGATCTTCCCGCGCAACATCACTGCTCCCGGCTTCCAGTCCGAGCTGAGCCAGCTCCACGTCACCAACCTCGGCGGCATGAACATGCCGCAGAGCTTCAGCACCAGCCAGGCGCCCTACCACTTCGACTACGACATGGACGGCGACACCCAGGCCGAGCTCACCGGGGAGTGGTACTGCAAGGAGCTGGCCAACCGCGACGCGGTGTACGCCGGCGAGGCGAGCCTGCGGGACAAGCCACGCTCCGCCGAGATCCTCACCGAGGACACCCCCGAGCACCTGCAAGTGGCCGAGCACCTGGCGGCGATCATCAACTCCTGCGACCACGGCGGCGGCGCCACGGTGAAGAGCTACTCGCCCGACACCGGGGAGGCGGTCGTGCAGAGCACGACGCTCGCCTCACAGGCGAAGCAGAACGGCATCACCACGCTGCTGTACTTCACCGATCCGGTGTTCCCGGTCTACCTGACGCCGCAGCTCACCGATCAGGGCTACTTCCCCGAGAACGTCGTCGTCGGTTCGGCCTACCTCGACTTCGACTCGCTCGCCCAGCTCTACAACGCGCAGCAGTGGAAGAACGCGTTCGGCCTCGGCGACCTGCCGAACATGGCGGCCATCTCCAGCTACGACTCAGGCGCGGTCTACCGCAGCACGCACGGCTCGGACGCGCCGTTCATCAGCGCCGCCAACATCCAGGGCTTCTTCAGCGTGCTCGCCGCGGGGCTTCAGCAAGCCGGTCCGCACCTGACCGCGGTCAACTTCGAAAGCGGCGTGCTCAGCCTGCCACCGCTCGGTGGTTCGCCCAACCACGCGCTGATCAAGTTCGGTCCGGACGACTTCACCGGAGTCTCGGATGCCCGCATCATCTACTGGGATCCCGCCCGGCACTCCCCCGTGAACGGCAAGGCGGGCACTTACGTGTCGCTCAACGGCGGCAAGCGATACGCGCTCGGGCAGCTGCCGACCGGCACGTTCAAGATCCCCGGTCGCTCTTGAGCTCGCCGGCCCACTCGCGCAGCCAGACCGCACAGGTCTGGCTGGTCCGGGTGCTCGCCGTCCCGGTCATCGCGCTCGCCGCCGAGCTCGTCTTCGGCTGGGGCCACCGGCGTACCGAGCTCGGCTTCCTGCCCGCCCCGCATGGCGTGCCGTTCGGCAACCTCGTCGAAGGCGCGATCTTCGGATTGCTGTTCGCCCTCCCGGCGTTCGGACTGATCCTCGTCTACCGGGCGCAGCGCATCATCAACTTCGCCGCGTCCTCGCTCGGCGGCAGCGCCGCGGTGCTCGGGCTGCTCGTCATCCAGCAGGCCCACCTGCCCTACCTCGTCGGGGTGGTGGCCGCGCTCGGCGCCGGCGGGCTGCTCGGAATGATCGCGCAGCGCACCCTGCTGCGGCGGTTCAACAACAAGTCCCGCCTGGTGCTCACCGTCGCGACGATCGGGGTGGGCCAGATCCTCGCGATCGGCGAGGTCGTCCTGCCGTCGCTGTTCGGCAGCACGGTGCTGGGTGCCACGCAGCTGACGACGCCGTTCAGCCATTGGCACTTCTCGGTCGGGCAGGTCGTCCTGTCCGGGGACTACATCGCGATCATCGTCGTCGCGCTGGCGGTGACGGTCGGCCTGGGTTTGTTCTTCCGGCTCACCCGGACCGGACTGGGAGTGCGGGCCAGCGCCGACAACGCCGACCGCGCCTCGCTGCTCGGGATCCCGGTACGGCGAATGGCGGTGCTCGTCTGGGTGATCGCGGGTCTGCTGTCCGCCGCGTCGGCGTTTTTGAAGATCGCCGTCGTGGGGCAGTCGCTCGGCGCCGACATCGACCCGGAACTGTTGCTGTTCCCGCTCGCCGCCGCCGTCATCGCGAACTTCGACGACATCCCGACCGCGCTGATCGCCGGCATCGGCCTCGGCATCCTCGACCGGGCCGCGTTCTACTCGACGAACAACGCCTACCTGCCCGCCGTGCTCGTCCTGCCCATCGTGCTCGTCGCGCTGCTCGGCCGCCGGCAGGCGTCGCGGGCCTTCGACAGCGGCATCTCGAGCTTCCAGACCTTCGCGGAGTCCCGCCCCGTCCCGCTCCAGCTGCGACGGGTGCCCGAGGTCATGTGGAGTGGCCGCGGGCTCAAGGTCGCCGCCGCCGTACTGGCCGTCCTCGGGCCGGAGATCGTCGGATCGTCGCGGCTGGGCGACCTCGAACAGGTCGTGATCTACGCAATCGTCGCGCTGTCACTCACGCCGCTGACCGGCTGGGCCGGGCAGCTCTCGTTGGGGCAGTTCGGGATCGCCGGGGTCGGCGCGGCCGTCGCTGGCGGTCTTGCCACGCACGCCCACGCGGACTTCTTCGTCACGCTGTTCGTCGCCGCCGCCGTCGGAGCGATCATCGCCACGCTGATCGGTATCCCGGCGCTGCGGCTGCCCGGGCTCTTCCTGGCGGTTGTCACCCTCGCGTTCGCCGCCGGCGTGCAGTACCTCGTGCTCGACTCCCGGTACTTCGGCTGGCTGCTGCCCGGCGACACCCAAAGCATCGACCGCCCGGTCCTGTTCGGCCGGTGGGACACCAGCGCCACGTCGTTTGCGACCGACCGCGTCTTCTACTACCTGTGCCTGGGCATCCTGCTGTTGTTCATCGCCGCCATGGTCCGGCTGCGGTCCACCCGCTCCGGGCGGGTGTTCATCGCGCAGCGCGACAACATCCGCGAGGCGCAGGCACTCGGGGTCAACGCCGCCCGGACCAAGATCGCCGCGTTCGCCATCGCCGGTGCGATGGCCGCGGTCGGCGGGGCGCTGCTCGCCTATCAGGTGTCGGCGATCGACTCGACCACGTTCCCGATGCAGCTGTCGATCGACGTGTTCGTGTTCGCGACGGTCGGTGGCATCGCGAGCCCCTACGGCGCGGTGCTCGGCGCCCTCGCCTACGAGTCGCTCAACTTCTTCGGTGGGTCGCTGTTCGGGTGGCTCGACCACATCCGGCTCGGCTCGCTGGTGAGCTACATGGACGAGCTCGGGCTGTCCAGCGGCGTACTGCTGGTGCTGTCGTTCTTCCCCGGCGGCATCGCCTCGACCGGTACGGCGTTGCGCGATCGCTACCTGCGCTGGGTGGCGGGCCGCCGGGCCATCGAGCTGCCGAGCCTGCAGGCCGACCGCGCGGCGGCCGAGCACTCCGCCGAGGCGCACCGGTTCCACGTGGACGAGCCGACCGAGGACGCACTGCTGGTCTGCCGCGACCTCGACGTCGGCTACGACGGCGTCCAGGTCCTCTTCGGCGTCGACATGCACATCAGGCGCGGCGAGATTCTCGCGCTGCTGGGGACCAACGGCGCCGGCAAGTCGACGCTGTTGCGTGCCATCAGCGGGCTGACCATGCCCTCGCAAGGCACCATCACCTTCGACGGTCGCGACATCACCACCCTCAGTCCGGTCACCCGAGCGCGAAGCGGCATCTCGCAGGTCCCGGGCGGCAAGGGCATCTTCCCGACCGTCACGGTCGCCGACCACTTCCGGGCCGCCCGCTGGATCCGCAGCAAGGAGCACCTGGCGGCCGGCGACCAGGCGCAGGCGAAGGTGCTCGAATGGTTCCCCAACCTGCGCAACCGCTGGGACACCCTCGCCGGGAACCTTTCCGGCGGTGAGGCGCAGCAGCTGGCAGTCGGGATGGCGTTCATCACGCGGCCGAGCCTGCTGATCATCGACGAGCTGTCGCTCGGGCTCGCGCCCACCATCGTCGAACGGTTGCTCGACGTGGTCCGCGAGGTCAACGAAGGCGGCACCACGGTGGTCCTGGTCGAGCAGTCGGTCAACGTGGCCCTCACCATTGCCGAACGCGCCTACTTCATGGAGAAGGGCGAGGTGCGCTTCTGCGGACCGACTGCCGAGCTCGTCGAGCGTGACGACATCGTGCGATCGGTCTTCCTGGCAGCGGCCAACGACGGGCCGGCGACCGCCAAGCCGAGGCCGTCGACCACGCCGCCGATCAAGGTCCGCGCCGAGGCCAAGGCGGACGTGTTGCGCGTCACCGACCTGTCGGTGTCCTTCGGCGGCGTACGCGCCGTCGACTCGGTCTCGTTCAGCCTCGCCGAGGGCGAGATCCTCGGCCTGATCGGGCCGAACGGCGCGGGCAAGACCACCTGCTTCGACCTTGTCAGCGGTTTCCTTCGCCCGACGAGCGGCCGGGTCTGGTTCGCCGGCCAAGACGTGACCGCCACCGGCCCGGACGCGCGCGGCCGGCTCGGGCTCGGCCGGTCGTTCCAGGACGCGCGGATCTTCCCGAGCCTTTCGGTCGCCGAGAACATCGCCGCGTCGCTCGAGCGGCATCTGGAGATCCACGACCACCTCGCCGCCGCGCTCGGCATGCCCGACGTCGCCGACCTGGAACGCCACATCGCCTGGACGGTCAGCGATCTGGTCGAGCTGCTCTCTCTCGGCGCCTACCGCGACAAGCTGGTGCGCGAGCTCTCGACAGGAACTCGCCGGATGGTCGACATCGCCATGGCACTGGCCTACGACCCGGTCGTCCTGTTGCTCGACGAGCCGAGCAGTGGCATCGCCCAGCGAGAGACCGAGGCGCTCGGCCCGATGCTGCTGCGGATCCGCGACGAGGCGGACTGCTCGCTGCTCGTCATCGAGCACGACATGCCGTTGATCTGCGCCGTCAGCGACCGCCTGCTCGCCCTCGAGCAGGGGCGGGTGATCGCCGGCGGCCGCCCGGAGGACGTGCTGCGCGATCCGCAGGTCGTCGCGAGCTATCTCGGCAGCAACGACGCCACACGCAACCGGTCCGGATCCGTACCCGCCGCGGCGGCCGCGACATGAGGCGCCTCGTGCTCGCCGCGGTCGCGGTCGGGGTCTCGTTGCTCGGTGTGGTCTCGGCCGGCGCACTGTCCGCCGGCTCGGTCACGAGGCCGCAGGGTCCGCTCCCGATCTCGATCGCCCCGGACAAGGCGGCGTGGTACGACGCCACGAGACCGAGCTCACTCACCCCCGGCGCGCCGATGCCCGGCGTCAGCAAGTCCGACCTGGTCGTCGAGGGCCTGACGATCAACACTGCGCTCCTGCCGATCTCACTGCCGATCCCAACCCTCCGTGAGGTGACGGCGTACACCGCGTTGCAGTTCCGCCTTCCCGCCGGTGCGACGCCCGGCAGCCTGACCCTGCATCTGACCGGGTTCTCGACCGCGGCGATCGACTCGCATCTGCCGAGCGGGGTGACCCCCATTGCCTGCCCCGCGGCGTCGTTCAAGCCTGGCGGCCAGCAGCCGGCCAGCGCCGCACCGAAGTACGACTGCGACCATCGATCGACAGTCGGTCAGATCGGTGACGGCGGCAAGGCGATCGTCTTCCCCGGGATCAGTCGGCTGCTGACGAACAGTCGGACGCTCTCAGTCGTCATCCTGCCCGGCAGCCTCGGGCTGGAGCGGCTGGTGTTCTCGGCGCCCGGCAAGGACACCCTCAGCCTGCTCGACTTCACTTTGCCGCAGTCGTCGACCTCGCCCGT
Organism: Mycobacteriales bacterium; assembly: GCA_035550055.1. NCBI lineage: Bacteria > Bacillati > Actinomycetota > Actinomycetes > Mycobacteriales > Mycobacteriales bacterium. The sequence continues at coordinate 157,058 of DASZRO010000005.1, forward strand.
TGCACCGGCGCCGACCCCGACCCTCACAACGGGGCCGTCACCGCCGCCGGCCGTGACCGCGCCGGCGGTCCCGCTGCCGTCGCAAGGTGCGATCACCCCGACCGCGCCGGCGCCGGTGATCGCCTCGTCGGCACCCGCTGTGGTGGTCGAGGCCGCGAGCCGGCCGGACGACGGACGAGAGCGAGCCCGCGCGATTGGCCTGCTCGTCGCGCTCGTCGTCGCGACCGCCTGGTTCTCGTTCACCGACCGCCGCCGCGAGGTGACGGAGATGGGCGTGGGCCGGTTCCGGTCAGTACGCAGCGGGCCACCGCCCGCCGTCTAGTTCTCATCCACTCCGCTAGGGGGACGTCATCGAGGTTGTGCTTCTGGGGACCGGCAGCCCGCTGCCCGACCCCGAACGTGCCGGTCCGTCGACGCTGGTCGTCGCGGGAGACACCCGGCTCCTGGTCGACGCCGGCCGCGGCGTGCTGATGAGAGCCGCCGCGGTTGGCGTCTCAGCGGCGGTGATCGATGCCGTGCTGCTGACGCATTTGCACAGCGACCACATCACCGACCTCAACGACGTGATCACCTCTCGGTGGGTGACCAGCTTCACGCCCTCGCCGCTCACCGTGATCGGACCTCCCGGCACCCGCGACGTCGTCGGCGGGATCCTCGCGATGCTCGGCCACGACATCGGCTACCGGCTCGCCCACCACGCCGACCTGACCTGGCAGCCGCCGGTGGACGTCCGCGAGACCACCGACGGCATCTGCTTCAGCACTGCCGAGGTCACGGTCAGCGCCGCGCCGACCGACCATCGTCCGGTCGAGCCGAGCATCGGCTTCCGGGTGGACCACGGGGGCCGTTCGGTGGTGCTCGCCGGCGACACCGTCCCGTGCGCCTCACTCGACGCGTTGTGCGCCGGCGCCGACGCCGTCGTCCACACCGCGGTGCGGTCCGACGTGATCGAGACGGTTCCGTTGCAGCGACTCAAGGACGTGACCGACTATCACTCCTCCGTCGAGCAGGCGGCGCAGACGGCGGCGCGTGCTGGGGCGGCGACCCTGGTGCTCACCCACTACGTCCCGGCGCTGACGCCGGCCGACGAGCCCGAGTGGAGGGGGCGCGCCGCCGCGCACTTCTCGGGCAGGATCGTGCTCGGCGACGACCTGCTCCGGGTGGAGGTGTAGACATGCCGAAGCGCTCACGGAAGATCGCGGCTCCGGCCGCTGAGGTGTGGGCGGTCCTCGCCGACTTCCCGGCGATCGCGTCGTGGGCGCCCAACGTCGACCACTCGGTAGCCACCACCGCGGCCCGGCAAGGGATCGGCGCGGTACGCCGCGTCCAGACCGGGCGGATCACGCTGCTCGAGACGGTCGTGGACTGGCGCCCCGGCGAGCTGCTGTCCTACACCCTCGACGGGCTGCCCCCGATCGCGGGCAGCGTCGTGACGACGTGGCAGCTCGCCGAGTCCGGCGGGCAGACCAAGACGACGGTCTCCACCGTCATCACGTCACGGCCGAACCCGGTCAGCCGGATCGTCGGGCGCGCCCTGTCGCGCCAGCTGGCGCGCGCCGCGAAGCAGATGCTCGGCGGTCTCGCCGCACGGGTCGAGGAGGGGTCGAAGTGAGCACGAAGCCCGACGTCATCATCCTGCTCACCGACGAGGAGCGAGCGGTCCCGCCGTACGAGACCGACGAGCTGCTGGCCTGGCGCGACGCGCACCTGCCGAGCACGAAGTGGTTCCGCGAGAACGCGGTGAGCTTCGAACGGCACTACACCGGTTCGCTCGCCTGCGTCCCGAGCCGCCCCACGATGTTCACCGGCCACTATCCCGACCTGCACGGCGTCACGCAGACCGACGGGCTCGGCAAGGCCGCCGACGACTCGCGGATGCGCTGGCTGCCCGCGGGCGAGGTGCCGACGCTCGGCAACTGGTTCCGTGCCGCGGGCTACGACACCCACTACGACGGCAAGTGGCACATCAGCCACGCCGACATCCTCGAACGAGGCAAGCCGCTGGCCACCAACCGCGCCGACGGCCGGGTCATCCCCGAAGCGGTGCAGCGCTACCTCGACGAGGACCCGCTCGCGCCGTACGGGTTCTCCGGCTGGGTGGGGCCCGAACCGCACGGCGCCGGTCTCGCCGACTCGGGCGTGCGCCGCGACCCGCTGCTCGCCGACCGGGTCATCGCGTGGCTCACCGATCGGTACGACCGCCGCCGGTCCGGCGACGCGGCGGCGGCGCGCCCGTTTCTGCTCGTCGCGAGCTTCGTCAACCCGCACGACATCGTGCTGTACCCCGCGTGGCGCGGCCGCCGCAGCCCGCTGAAGGCCTCGCCGCTGGACCCGCCCGACGTGCCGGAGGCGCCCACTGCGCACGAGGACCTGGCCGGCAAACCGGCCGCGCAGGCCGGCTACCGTGCGGCGTACCCGTCCGGGTATGGGCCGCCCGCGGCCATCGAGCGGATCTACACCAAGGGAGCCCAGGAGTACCGCAACCTCTACTACCGGCTGCACGCCGAGGTCGACAAACCGCTCGAGCGGGTACGCCGGGCGATCGACGAGCAGCTGACCGGCGACACCGTCCTCGTCCGGACCGCCGACCACGGCGAGCTGCTCGGCGCCCACGGCGGGCTGCACCAGAAGTGGTTCAACCTCTACGACGAGGCGACGCGGATCCCGATGTTCATCGCGCGCGTCGGCGGCGAGAAGACGACCGTCGCGCGAAGTGTCACCGCGCCGAGCTCGCACGTCGATCTGGTGCCCACCCTGCTCGCGGCAGCCGGCATCGACGAAGCGGCGGTCGCCAAGAAGCTGCGCCGCGACTTCAGCGAGGTGCACGAGCTTCCCGGCACGAACCTGATGCCCATCGTCGACGGCGCCCCGACCGGCGAGGCGGCGAAGCGCGCCGTCTACCTGTTGACCCGCGACAACATGCTCGAAGGCGACTCGGGGCTGTCCGGCCTGGCGCGGCGGCTTCGCCGCAAGGCGAACCCGCCCGTCCCGCTTCGCATCCAGGTCGCCGCCCACACCGGCTCGAACTTCGAAGGCGTCGTGGCAAGGGTCGACGCCAGCGACGCCCAGCGCGGCGGCGGTCATCTCTGGAAGCTGGTGCGGACCTTCGACGATCCGGCGACGTGGACCAGCCCCGGCATCGCCCACCTGGCCGCAAACGGGATCGGCGGCAACGCCTACCGCCGGGAGCCGCTACCCGACGAGTGGGAGCTCTACGACCTCGACGAGGATCCGACCGAGGCGCAGAACCGTGCCGGCGATGACAAGTGCCGGGCGATCTTCGAGCACCTGCAGACCCGGCTCAAGGAGGAGCGGGCGGCACGGGTACCGGAGCGCAACAACCCGTGGCCTTATGTCGCGCGCAACCCGTCCCCGGCTGCCAAGCGGCCACCACTGCCGGCCCGGGCGCTGCGCCGACTCGTCCGTCGTGTCGGGATGCACCCGGAGCTGCGCGCCACGGAGCACTTCCACCTGCCACGCCGTCGCGCGCTCGTCGTCGCCACCAACCACGGTGTCCTGGACGTCGGCAAGGCGACCGGGGTGTTCGCCTCCGAGCTCACCGTCCCCTACTACGCCTTTCTCGACGCCGGGATGGACGTCGACGTGGCAAGCCCGCGCGGCGGCACGATCCCGGTCGACCCGCTGTCGTTGAAACCGGTCATCCGGTGCGCGGCCGACGACCGGTTCCTCGCCGACGACGAGCTGCGGCGCAAGGTCGACGAGTCGCTGCCGGTCGGCGACGTACCCATCGACGACTACGACCTGATCTACCTCGCCGGCGGGTGGGGCGCGGCGTTCGACTTCGCGACCTCGGAGGAGCTCGGCGACGCGGTGACGGCGGCCGCGGCCGCAGACCTCGTCATCGGCGGGATCTGCCACGGCCCACTCGGCCTGGTCAACGCGCTGGCGCCGAACGGTGCACCACTGGTGCAAGGGCGAAAGATCAGCGCGGTCACCGACAAGCAGGTCCGTGAGCTCGGCATCTCCTCGACGCCGTTTCACCCCGAAACCGAACTACGCAAGCGGGGCGCCGAGTTCGAGTCCACTCATCGCTTCCGCGACCCGTTCGCCAACCACTGGGTGGTCGACGGCAACCTCGTGACCGGCCAGAACCAGAACGCCGGCCCGATGGTCGCCCAGGAGATGCTGCGGCAAGTCGCCGCCAAGCTCGCCGGAACTGAGAAGAAGGAGTCCGTCTGATGGCCGAGGGCGCAGCCCCCAACGACGTCGTTCACGCGCCACACGCGCGGTACGGCACGCTCAACCTGCCCTACATCGCGACGTGGGCCGACGCCCCGAAGGACGAGCCGATGTGGGCGCTCAACCTGATGAGCTACCGCGAGCGGGCGGAGTACGCCGACGGCCGGGAGACCACGCTGACCGGGTGGGAGGCGGACAACCTCTACAGCCCGCTCGGTCCGATCGCCGCGATCGGGGCCGAGCTCGTGATCGTGGCGATCGTCGTGGACCAGCCGGCCGGCACCGACCACAAGTGGGACCGGGTGGCGATCGTCCGTTACCCGTACCGCAACGCGCTGGTCGAGATGAACATGACGCCGGAGTTCCAGGAGGCCCACGTCCACAAGGACGCGGGCATGAAGTTCACGATCGTCTCGGCGACGTTCCCGCAGCCGGACACCGTCGACCGCTCACTCGTCGACACCGACACCACGCCCGAGTCGCAGATGCTCCTGCAGTTCGTCGCGGACGCCGACGCCCCCGAGGTCGAGATCCCGGGTGCCCGCCGGATCGCCACCTTCGACGTCGAAGGCGTAGCCATCGGCGACGACCGCACCTGGGCCGAAGCCCGGTGGGACCTGCTTCCGGCGGACGTGTCCGCCGAAGCGATCCGGGCCGCGACCGAGGCGGCGACAACCGACGCCGACCGCTACGTCGTCGTACTCAAGCCCCAGCTCGGCGACTTCCTACGCGCGGTCGCCAACAGCCGGTAGCTTCACGCCGGATTCGCGTCGATGAAGTCGGCGATCGCCGTGGCCAGCTCGGGGCCCTTGTCCTCCTGCAGGAAGTGGCCGGCCGCCTCGATCGTGCGGTGCGGCTGGCCCGCCGTCCCGGGAACCTTCTCCAGGAACAGCCGGTCGCTGCCCTTCGTGATCGGGTCGCTGTCGCTGAACAGCATCACCATCGGCTTGTCCCACTTCGCGAAGACCTCCCACGCGGCGCGGTTCGCGGCTGATGCAGGGTCGTCCGGCGTGATCGGCACGAGCGTCGGGAACACCCGGGCGCCGGCCTTGTAGGTGTCGTCGGGGAACGGCGCGTTGTACGCCGCGAGCACCTCCGGGGCCGGCGGGTTCACCGTCGCGGTGCTGATGATGAAGCCGACGTCGAAGTTCGGCGTCTCCTGCGAGAAGCGACGCCAGTTGAGGAACGCCTCGGTGATCTTGGCGTCACCCGTCGGCAGGCCGGTGTTGCCGATCGCGACTCGCGCGAAGCGATCCGGGTTCTCCGCGACGACGCGCAGGCCGATCAGGCCACCCCAGTCCTGGCCGAAGAACGTCGCGTTGCTGATGCCGATGTGGTCGAACAGCAGGCTGCGGATCCACTCCACGTGCCGGGCGTAGGTGTAGTCGTCGCGCTCGGTCGGCTTGTCGGAACGCCCGAACCCGACCAGGTCCGGCGCGATGCAGCGGAAGCCGCGCTCGACCAGGACCGGGATCATCGTGCGGTAAAGGAAGCACCACGACGGCTCGCCGTGCATGAGGACGACGACCTGCCCGTCGGCCGGGCCCTCATCGAGGTAGTGCATCCGCAACGTGCCGCCGTCGCCGTCGGCCACCTCCGCGTAGTGCGGAGCGAACGAGTAGTCCGGCAGACCCTCGAACGCCTCGTCGGGCGTGCGTACAACCTTCACCGTTACTCCCCTTTCGGCAGCAGGCGGTCCAGCGAGGTGCGGACCACGGCGACGGCCTTGGCCGTCGACAGCTTCTGATCGACGCGCAACAGCTCCATCACCTCGAACGAGGCGATCCCGTCGGCGCCGGACACGACGAGCGCCTGCTCGTCGTCGGGCAACGTCGCGAGCTCGGGCGCGAACTGGCGCTGCAGCTGCTCGCGCAGCAGAGCGCGCCGCGCGACCAGCGCTTCGGAGATCACCGGCTGGAACGGCGCCCGGATCATGGCGGCGCGCACCACCGGCGCGACTCGCTCGTAGAGCGCCGACCGTTGCCCCACCAGCGCATCGATCCGCTCGGATCGCGAGCCCTTGCCGAGCTCGGGCAGGTCGAACATGAAGCCCACGCTGTCCAGATGCCGCTGGATGGCGATGCGGCCCATCTCGTCGAGGTCGTCGAAGTAGCGGAACACCGAACGCAGCGAGATGCCCGACCGCTCGGCGACGGTGGCGACCGAGGGGTTCAGGTCGCCCTCGCGGAACAGCTCGAGCAGGGCATCGACCACCGTCTCGCGGTTTCGACCGCGGCGCGCGCGCCGACCGTCGAGCTCCGCCGACGAGGTGGTCACATTGCTCCTCACGCAGTATTGACAGTAAGTATGACAGTTTCTACGGTGGCGGTGTCAAGGAGGGTCGGCACGTGGTTGCTGTCACGGACATCCCCAAGGCCTTTACCCCGCCCGGCGGCTGGCACGGCGAGATGCCGCCACCGATCCTCGCCGGCTGCGACGAGCCCATCGCGGCCGGGCTCCCCGACCTGCGCGGGCTCTGGCGGGTGGTGAGCGTCACGGACGACGCCGGTGTCGAGCTGACGACGAACCCGATCGAGGGGTACGTCGAACGGATCGAGCAGGCCGGCAACCGGGTCGTCATCACCTCGGCCGGCATCATCCACGACATGTACACCGACGGCACGTACGACAACGGCGTGAACGACGTGATGCAGGCCGACTTCACGACCCGGATCTCGGTAGCCGCCTCCTTCGAGGACAGCGTGCTCGTCCTGCGGCCGAAGGGCCTCGACGGCGTCGAGATCCGGCGATGGCGCGACGGGGAACAGCTGCGCTGGCGCTACTTCACGTTCTTCACCGCCGCGCTGGAGCGCATCGACTGAGCCCGCGGCCTCTCGTCAACTCAGGGTTGACGAGGCCCACTCGTCAACCTAGGGTTGACGCATGCCCGACTTGCCGATCCGACTCGACGACCTGATCGACCACGTGATCGCGCAGCACCCTGATGGGGACGCCCTCCAGCACCTCCAGGACGCCGCCGCCACGTCCGCACACGTCGGCGAGGTCGCTGACCACCTGGTCGGCCACTTCGTCGACCAGGCCCGTCGGGCCGGCGCCTCGTGGACCGAGATCGGCGCGCACATGGGCGTCACGAAGCAGGCAGCCCAGAAGCGCTTCGTCCCCCGCGATACCGAGGATCCCGACTTTCCCGACCGTGGCCCGCTGTCCCGGTTCACGATCCGCGCCCGCAACGTCGTACAGGTCGCCAAGCAGCAGGCTGCCACGCTCGGCCACAGCGAGGTGACCAACACCCACCTCGTGCTCGGATTGCTGACCGAACCACAAGGAATAGCGGCCCTGGCGATCAAGGCCGGCAGCGGCCTCGAGCTCGACGCGGTACGCGACCGCATCCTCGCGACGCAGAAGCGCAGTACCCGAAAGGCCCGCGCCAGCGTTCGCTTCGGCCGCGACGCGAAGAAGACACTGGAGCTGGCGCTTCGCCAGGCGCTGCGGATGGGTCACAACTACATCGGTACGGAGCATCTGCTGCTCGGGGTGATGCAGCAGGACAAGGACCCGGCGACCGCGATCCTCGGCGAACTGACGTTGACCTACGACGACACCTGCCGCTGGATCGAGGACGAGATCGACAAGCTACTGGCCGCACAGAAGAGCTAGGCGAAGAACGCGGTGACGATGCCGGCCAGCATCGGGTGCAGAATGTCGTCCACCGCGTCCGGTTCGCGATCGCTTGCGAAGTAGCCCGCAAGCTCGAGCATCACGAAACCGTGGGTCGCGCTCCAGAGCTGCGCGGCGAACGCCTCGGCGTCACCGGCTCGGAAGATGCCCGCGTCGATCGCGCGCTGGGTCGCCGCGACGAGGACGTCGAAGGTGTAGTGGCCCTCATCGAGCTCGTCGTCGTGCAGCCGGTATCCGCCGAGTGACGCGCTACCGAACATGACCGCGTAGAGGTGCGGGTTGTCGAGCGCATTCGCGCGGTAGGCCTCGCCGAGTGCGGCGAGGTCGAGCAACGGGTCGTCGGTCTCGGGCACCGCGGCCATATGGTCTGCAAGGCGGGCGAAACCCTCCCGCACCACTGCGCGAACCAGCTCGGGCAGCCCGCCGAAGTGCGTGTAGACGGCCATTGTCGAGGTGCCAACCTCCGCCGCGAGCCGACGGGTCGACAGCGCGGCCGGCCCGCCGTCGGCGAGCAGCCGCGCAGCGGCCTCGATCAGGCGGGAGCGGGCGTCCGGCTCGGCGGCTGTGCTCGGCGTCACACTTGCCATCTTCCCATAACAGCGTTATACCTCTCCATAACGGCGTTATGGAGATGTGGGAGGCGTGGCATGTCGAACCAGTACCTCGAGGCCAACTTCGCTCCGGTTCGTGAGGAGAGCACGGCCTTCGACCTGCCGGTGACGGGTGCGCTTCCCGCGCATCTCGACGGCCGCTACCTGCGGATCGGCCCGAACCCGATTCACCCCGCCGATCCCGACAACTACCACTGGTTCCTCGGCGACGGCATGGTGCACGGGCTGCGACTGCGTGACGGCAAGGCGCAGTGGTACCGCAACCGCTACGTACGGTCCGGCGACGTCGCCGATGCGCTCGGCGAGCCGCGTCGGCCGGGCCCGCTGCATGCCGGGTTTGACATGGCAGCGAACACCAACGTGATCGGCCACGCCGGGCGCACTTTCGCACTCGTCGAGGCGGGGCCGCGACCGTACGAGCTGACCGACGACCTCGACACGGTCGGGCCATGTGACTTCGACGGGACGCTCGACGGTGGCTACACCGCACATCCGCACCGAGACCCGGTCACCGGCGAGCTGCATGCGGTGTCTTACTTCTGGGCCTGGGGCAACAAGGTCCGCTACACCGTGATCGGCACCGACGCGAAGGTCCGCAAGAGTCTCGACATCGAGGTGCACGGCGCGCCGATGATGCACGACTTCTCGCTGACCGAGCACTATGTGGTGCTCTACGACCTCCCGGTCGGCTTCGAAATCAGGACCGGCACGAGCGCAGTTCCCGCCCCCATGCGGCTGCCGGCGCGCGCAAGCATGGCGGCGATCGTCGGACGGCACGCCATTCCCGAAGGTCTCGCCAAGACGATGATGCGCACGAGTGGCAGCGGGTCGCGCTACTCGGCGGCCTCGTTCCCGTATCGGTGGGACCCGCGCTACCCCGCGCGGATCGGCGTCTTCTCGCGGGAGGGCGACGGGTCCGACCTTCGTTGGTACGACGTCGATCCCTGCTACGTGTTCCATGCGCTGAACGCCTACGAAGACGGGCACGACCTGGTCCTCGACGTCGTACGCCACCCGAAGATGTTCGACCTCAACCACAGCGGGCCGGATGAGGGCGTCCCGACGCTCGAACGCTGGACCGTCGACGCCGCTGCCCGCAAGGTGCTCGAGTCCAGGTTGGACGACCGGCCGCAGGAGTTCCCGCGCATCGACGAACGGCTCACCGGCCGCCGGCACCGTTACGGGTACAGCGTGGGAGTCGGTGACCCGGGCGAAGAAGGGCGCGTCATCAAGCACGACCTCACGTCGGGGTCCACCCGAGCGCGCGACTTCGGGCACGGCCGGCAGACCAGCGAGTTCGTGTTCGTGCCTTCAGGTGCCGACGCCGCCGAAGACGACGGCGTGCTGATGGGGTTCGTATACGACCGCGCAGCAGACCGTAGCGACCTCGTCCTGCTCGACGCCGCCACGCTCGAGGACGTCGCGTCCGTTCACCTGCCCGCGCGAGTGCCGCAGGGGTTCCACGGCAACTGGGTGCCGACGAGCTAGAAGAGCGGGCCCGACTTCGACACGTCGTGGCGCACGACGTCCATGCCGCCGTCGAGTGCCGGGCCGATCGCTGCGATGAAGGTGGCCATGTGCGGCGCCGACATGTGCGCCGTCAGTGCCTCGTCGTCCTCCCAGCGCTCGACCAGCCCGATCGAGTTCGGGTCCTCCGGTGAGACCCAGAAGCTGTACTCGAGACAGCCGGCCTCCGCCGTACTGGCCGCACTCATGGCTGCCGCGGCAGCGAGGGCCGCGTCGCGCTGGTCGGCATGGACGCGCCCGCGCCCCAAGATCAGGATCATCGCTGCACCTTAATGCTCGGGATTGTCAGTACTCACGACTAGCCTGGGGATGAAACCGTTCGTCAACGGTTCGAGGGGACTTGGAGGGATCGCGGTGTTCGGCCGGCCCAAGTCCGTCGCACCACAGGCACCCGCGCATCGCGAGGTGCGCACCGTTCCGGCGTACCCGGAGCAGCTGAGCTGGGTCGGCATCGGCATCGCCCTGGTCGGCGTGGTCCTGGCGGTCCACGGCAACCACGTCCGCGACCACGGCCAGCTCGCCGAGGGCCTCGCGCTCGCGGTCGTCGGTCGCGGTCTCGCACTCGGCCGACCTCCGGTCGTTCGGCACCTGTTGCTCGGTGTCGGGCTGCTCGTGCTCGCCTGGCTGACCGACTCGCGCGGCGACCACGCCGCGGCGCAGCTGATGCTGGTCGGGGCCGCGCTCGCCGCGTTGTGGGCGCCGCCCTCGCCACCGAGCACCGCCGACCAGCGGCGCCGGATCGTCGACCTCGTCAACCGGACGGCCGACGACTGCCTGGCGCCGTTCGCGCAACGGCTCGACAAGTCCTACATCTTCTCCGACGACGGGCAGGCCGCGATCGCCTACCGGGTCCGGCTCGGCGTCGCGGTTGCCTCCGGGGACCCGGTCGGACCGGCACAGTCGCAACGTGCGGCGGCCGAGGCCTACCTCGCGACGGCCAACGCCAACGGCTGGCGGGTCGGAGTGCTCGGCGCCGGCGAGACGTGGGCCTCCTTCTGGCGCGAGCAGCAAGGATTGCGCGCGGTACCGATCGGCCGCGACGTGGTCATCGACCCGGAGACGTTCACGCTGACCGGCCGCGCCTTCCGCAACCTGCGCCAAGCGGTGCAGCGCACCCACAACTTCGGTGTCACTACCGAGATCTACGACGAGACCGAGCTTCCGCCGCAGCTGCGGGCGACGCTGCTCAACCTCGTCGAGAACAGCAAGCGCAACCCCCACCGCGGGTTCTCGATGATCCTCGACGGGTTGCTCGAGGAGCAGCATGTCGGGACCAAGATCGTGGTCGCCTTCGACGCCGACCGTCGCGTCGTCGGCTTCCAGCGGTTCGCGACAGCCGACCGCGGCCGCGAGATCTCCCAGGACCTGCCCTGGCGGGTGCCCGGGGCGCCGAACGGCGTCGACGAGCGGATCGCGTTCGACATGATCGAGTGGGCGAAGGCGCACGGCGCGCGGCGGGTCTCGCTGTGTTTCGCGGCGTTCCCGGAGCTCTTCGAAGCCAAGCCCGAGCGCGGCCTCGACCGCGTCGGCTACTGGGCCGCGCACCGACTGGACCCGATGATCCGGCTCGAGTCGCTCTACCGCTACCTGCGCAAGTTCCACGCCCTCGGCGAGCAGCGCTACGTGATGCTGCGGCTTCGCGACGTGCTGCCGGTGGCGGTCGCGATGCTCACCCTCGAGTTCGGCGCGAGCCGCACCCGGCGGCGCGAGCGACGCGGTTGGCGCCGGCTCGCCCGCCGAGCGGACTCGGCCGCTTCCTGACCGTCAGTAGCCGTACCCGCCGCCGCTGGGCGGCGAGCTCTTCGTCGCCGTCGGAGTCGGCTTCGGCTTCGCCGGGCTGGCGTGGCTAGGACCCGACGTCGTCTCGACGAACCAGTCACCGTCGACCTTCTGACCGCGCACCTGGCCCGCGGCAGTGTCGCCGGCGAAGCGATACAGCGCGTGCCCGTCGAAGGCGACCTGCAGCCGGCCGTCGGAGCGCCGGATGGTGCTCAGCCCGGACACGCCGGTGGCCTTGTGCCCCTTCGCGACGGTCAGCGGCGGCCATTCCGTGGCGCACGTGCCGTTGCAGACGCTCTTGCCCTTCGGGTCGTGGCTGTAGACGTAGAGGGTGCGGCCGTTGCTGGTCGTCAGGACGGTGCCGTACGGCGAGACCTTCGCGGTCTTGACCGTGACGTTGCCCGCGGCAGCAGCCGTGGATTCGAGGGTGACGACCGTGGTAGCGGTCGTACCGGTGATGACGAGGCCAGCGGCGAGGGCGGCCCATCGAGTTGGCTTCATGCCCGCCATCACGGCGAGCGGGTCGAATCGGTTCAGGCCCGCCGAATCCGCCGCGCCGCGAGCGCGAGCCAGACGTCGCGGTACTGCCGCGCCCGATGAACCTGGTGGCGCAGGCTGGTGCCGGTCACCCGATGCGCGATCGGGACCGGACACTCCACGACCCGAGCACCTCGGCGCAGCGCGTCGATGGTCAACCCGGTCTCGACCCCGAAGCCGCGCGCGAGCGGCTGCACGGCGTCGAAGAGCTCCCGGCTGATGCAGCGTTGCCCGGACAGCGGTTGGGTGGGCGTCCATCCGGTCGCCCGCTGGATGCCGGTGCTCGCCAGCCGCACCACGAAACCGTGGCCTCCGCCGGGTGCCGGAGGTAGCACGGCGATGGTCATGTCGGCGCGGTCGGCGATGACCGGCTCAGCGAGCGGGGCCGCCGCCGCGGCGGTGTCCTCGAGGTCGGCGTCGAGAAACAGCAACGGCGCGGCCGCGTAGCCGGCGGCGCGGGCCGCGTCCGCCCCCGCGACCATCGCCGCAGCCTTGCCCTTGTTGCGCGAGAGCCGCACGACGTTGGCCCCCGCATCGCCGGCAACGGCGGACGTGCGATCACGCGAACCGTCGTCTGCGACAACGACGGCGGCCACCCCGGGGATCGTCAGCGCGGCGGCGACCGTCGCGCCGATCCGCTGCTCCTCGTCGAACGCGGGGATCACCACGACGACCCGCTCGCGCATGGCGTCACACTGTCACAGTGCTTCCGAACTTCGTCGTGGTCGGGGTGAGTCGCGCCGGGACGACGACGGTGTTCAACACGCTGTCGAAGCACCCGCAGGTTCTCGCCTCGTCGACGAAGGAGACGCGCTACTTCCAGGCGGTTCGCTACGGCGAGCCCCTAGCCCCGCTGGCCGACTACGAGGCCTACTTCCGTCGCTACACAGGGCAACCGGTCGTCATGGAGTGCACCCCCGACTACTTCTACGGCGGCGAGCGCACTGCCGCCGCCATCAAGGAAGTGTGCGATCCGCGGGTCGCGATCATCCTGCGGGAGCCGGCGAGCCGACTGATCTCGTTCTTCCAGTTCATGCAAGGCAGGCTTCAGATCCCGGCGGACATGACGTTGCCGGACTACGTCGACCGATGCCGGGCGCTGTCACCGGCAGAGGCGGACACCCGGGCCGGCAACAACTTCACCGCCCTGTGGGGGGGCCAGTACGCCCGCTGGCTGCCCGCCTGGCTGTCGGCGTACGACGGGCGCTGCGACATCTTCTTCTTCGACGACCTGATCCGCGACCCGCTCGGCCTGCTCGCCGAGCAGTGCCGCCGCCTCGGCATCGATCCCGCGCGGCTCCCGGCGGCGGTGCCGGTCGACAACAGCGCTCCGGCGTACCGCAGCCCGGTGATGCAGCGCGCAGCGGCGAGCGGCGCGCGGCTCGGGCGGCGCGTCCTGCACCGCTACCCGAAGCTCTACTCGACGGCGCGACGCAGCTATGAGGCCGTCAACAAGGCCGAGGCCGCGACGGTGGACGTGCCGCCGACGCTGCGCCGGGAGATCGAGGCGCTCTACCGGCCGTGGAACGAGCAGCTGCGCAACCAGCTGCACGAGGCAGGGGTGACCAACCTCCCCAGCTGGCTGACCGTGAAGGAGACGTGATGGCCGACGGCCGGGAGATCATGCGCGGGTTCATTCCGTCGTCGCCTCTGGTGGCGCTGCTCGGCATCGAGATCAGCTCGCTCGGCGACGACGAGGCGAGCTTGGTGCTGCCGTATCGGCCGGAGCTCACGACCATCGCAGAGGTCGTGCACGGCGGGGCGATCGCCGCGCTCGCCGACACCGCCGTCATGGCCGCCTGCTGGTGCTACGACGACCCACCCGACTCGCTGCGCGGCAGCACCGTCGACCTGACGGTGCACTACCTCGCGCCCGCGACGGCCAGCGACCTCACCGCGCGCGGCAGGGTGCTGCGCCGGGGGCGCAGGCTCTGCCACGTCGAGGCGACCGTCACGGATGCCGGCGGCACACCGGTTGCGCACGCGGTCGGCACCTACCAGATCGGATGACGCCGGTCAGTCCCGCGCGTCGAGCACCATCGGCATGCCGTGCGCGGGGCGCAGCGTGACCGACGCGCGGATCCCGACCCTCGCGTCGGAGGCCAGGGTCGGTCGCCACTTCGGCACCAGGATCGCGAGCGCGAGGACGGCTTCGGTCCACGCGAACGACTGGCCGATGCACGCGTGGGCACCAGCACCGAACGGCAGGTAGGCCCCCCTGGGCTGACCGGGCGTCTTCTCGTCGTAACAGCCCTCGGCGTCGAGCCAGCGTTGCGGCCGGAACCGTAGCGGCTCGGTCCACCAGCGGTCGTCGCGCTGGATCACCCAGGACGGGATCAGGATCAGGTCCCCCGGCGCGGGCCGGAAGGCGCCGAGTCGCAGCTCGCCGGTGACCTGACGCTCGTTGATCCACGCCGCTGGACGCACCCGCAGCGTCTCGGCGACCACCGCTTGCGTGTAGTGCAGCCGCTCGACGTCGTCGTACGTCGGGTCGCGGTCACCGACGACCTGCGCGATCTCCTCACGCATTCGCTCACCGACGTCGGGATGCTGGTCGAGGAGCCACCACAGCCACGTCAGGGTGACCGCCGTCGTCTCGTGGCCAGCCATCAGCAAGGTCAGCAGCTCGTCGCGCACGTCATCGTCGGAGAGCTGCGGAAGGTCCTCGACCGCCGTACGCAGCGAACGCACGAGCTCGGCTTCGCTCGTCCTGGCTCCGCGTTCGGCGACCTCGACCAGATGCGCGATCGAGCGGCGCAACCAGCCGAAGCCCGGGACCGGCTTGTCCGCCAGCCAGTCGACCTTCGGCAGGAACATCAGCGGCATCGCGCGCATCAGGTTCTCGAGTGCCTTGCCGACCGACGGTGCCAGGGCGCGACCGTCGAGGCCGAGCACCGCGCGGCCGATGGCATCCATCGTGAGTGCGGCCATGTCCCGGTCCATGTGGACTCGGGCACCAGCCTGCCACTCGGTGTCGGTCGTGGTCGCCGCCGCGACGATGCTGTCGGCGTACACCCGCAGCCGGTCGCGGTGGAAGGCCGGCTGCATCTGCCGGCGACGCAACCGGTGCTCGGCGCCTTCCGTGGTCAGCAGGCTGTGGCCGATGATGACGCTGAGCTTGCGGAACGATCCGCTTCGACCGACGACGTCGGGGGGCGAGGTCAGCACCTGGCGCACCCACGACGGATCGGTGACGACCCAGCAGGTGTCGCCGGCGAACTTGAAGCGCACGAGCCCGTCGGTCCGGGCGGACTCCCCGATCTCGTCCCACAACTCGGCGCTACGGGTGCGGTCGAGTGAGAAACGCACCCGGCGCGGGTTGAACCGGAAGACCGGCGGCTGGGTCGTCGGGCCGGCGTCGATGACGGCCATACCGGGACCGTAACGCGGAAACCCGCCGCCCGAACTGTGAGATGTCAGACACCCGCCATTCCCCGGTGATCTTGACGCTTTCGGCCTGATGCGGACCTCATGAGGCCGAAAGCGTCAAGATCACCGCGAAGGGGGCGGCTGCTGACTCGCTCGTCGAACGCCGCTCGCGGACACCGCGTAGCGGACGAGGATCGGGTTGCGGCTCGGACAGCACACGGGGTCGCGCCGCGCGTAGTGCGCGTAGGTGACGGCTACCTCGTGCCCGTCGCCCCACGCGACCTGTACGCCGAGATGGCAGCCGCGGGAGTCCCGGCCGACGTAGCGGCCGTGCGCGAGGAAGAACACGTTGAAGCAGGGCTCGTCGGGGTGCTGTGACACGACGACTGGCTGCAGGCCCGGCCAGTAGTTCGCGCCGGCGTGCAGGGCCGCGTCGGTGACCGAGAAGCCCTCCCGCTCGATCGCCTTCCTCAACTGCCGCAGCGCCGGGCCGAGCGCCGCGCGATGAGCGGGGCCCGCTGCTGACGTGACCGTGACTGTCGGCGCGGGCTGCGGCGAGCTGGCTGACGAGCACCCGGCGAGACCCACCGCCAACGCCAGCATCGTCATCCGGCTCAGGTGTCGTCTCACACCAGCCAGACTGCCTGAGGCACGCGCCGGTTGGTGGGTCGCGGCGCGCAACCAAAACCCGGGGACGGGCCCGGTCGGTCCTGTCACGATTCACCCATGACGTCGAAGCTTCGTGACCGTCTGACGTCGGACCTCACGGCGGCGATGCGAGAGCGCGACCTGGCCGCTGTCCGAGTCCTGCGGGCGACGATCGCCGCAATCGACAACGCCCAGGCCCCGCCGCTCGACGCCGACGACCTCAAGGGCGTGTCGATCGAAGCGAGTCCGCGCGGTACCGGCACCCGAGAGGTCGCCAGACTGTCGCTCACCGAGGACGACATCCGCGCGATCATCGGGACCGAGATCGCCGAGCGACGCGAGGCCGCGGACGGCTACGACGGCAGCGGCCAGGAGCAGCGAGCCCGCGACCTGCGCGCTGAGGCGACCCGCCTGGCCGGATACCTCTAGTCCAGCCAGACCATCGCGGTCGCCTGGATCGGCACGGTCGGCGTCGTGTCGTCGACGTGCAACACGGCATCACCGGTTGGCTGCACGTTGTACGCCGGGAAGTCCAAGCCGGCGTCGACGTACTTCGCCGGCTGCGTGATCACGGCCCCTGATCGGCTTCCCGCGACGACGAGCGAGTCGGACGCATACAGCTGCCAGCCGTGGCCGTCGTCGACGTAGACCGAACCGGCGGGCGTCTGCGACTCCGTCGTCGCCCAAATTGCGTACGGCGTGTCGGCCGCGAACGACAGCCCCTCCATGCGCTGGATCGGCGACGCCGCACCGGGGTGTCCGAGCGACACCGACTTCGACGCGTGAAGGCCGGAGATCGAGTACGCCTCGGAGATCGGCCCGACCCCACCGAAGTCGGTGTGGTCGCCCTGCTCGAAGATGACCTTGCGGCCGTCGGGATCGACCCAGCCCTGCTCGAGCGGCGCGCGCCTACCCTTGAACATCGACCCGGGGAAGGTGTGCAGGGGGGTCGAACGGCCGCGCAGGCTGAGCAGATCGATCCGTACCGGCTTGCCCGGCAACCCGAACCCACGCTGGTAGACGATGCCGGCCGGATCGGTGCCCCAGAACGTCGAGTCGTCGCGCGAGCTGGCCACGAGCCGAAGCACCGGGTGGGTCCCGTTGGTCGCCACCACCCACGCCTTGCCGTCGAGGTTGCTGACGACGAGTCGTTGGCCGACGAAGCCGACGGGTGCCGCGTCGTTCTTGCTGGTGTTGATCTTCACCGGCGTACCGTCGCCGCCGGGCCGCATCACGATCCACGACGAGAAGTGCGACCCCACCTTGTCCTGCTCGGTCCACGCCAGCCACCCGCCGCCGGGGGAGGCCAACGGCCCGTACACGGTCGCGGTGCCGCCGGCCGGGGTGGTGACCGGGCCGATCGACTGCGACGACGCGACAGATCCGTCGGCGTCGACGGTGACCAGGTCGAGCTCGCCGGACGAGGTGACGTAGGCGAGCCGACCGACCGGAGCCGCAACCGCATCGCGACCAGTCGACGGCGACGCCGCCGCGGAGGGTACGACGAGTGTGGTGGGCATCACGGCCGCGAGCAGCACGATCATCTTGCGCATGACGACATGATGACCGAATGCGGATCGCCGTGGTGGGCGCCGGCGTGGCCGGACTCACCGCGGCGCTGGCCCTACAGCGGGACGGCCACGAGGTGCGCGTCTACGAGCAGGCCGACGCGCTGCGCACCGGCGGCTTCGGACTCAACCTCTGGACGAACGCCGGAACGCTGCTCACCCAGTTGGGCGTCGAGATCCCGGGCGAGCCCTACGACCACATCAACTTCCGAGCCGGCGGCCGGCACCGGGCCGTGATGCCGATGCCGGCATCGGGCCTACCTCACCTCAACGTCGAGCGCGGCCGGCTGGTGCGGGTCATCCACGAGCTCCTCGCCCGTGACACCGTCCGGTTCGACTCGGCGGTGACGCGCGCCGACGACCTGCTCGAAGCCGGCGCGGATCTCGTCGTCGCCGCGGACGGCGTCGGATCACGACTGCGACCGGACGTCGACCAGCAACAGCGGGCCGGCAAGCCGTGGGCGGTGTGGCAGGCGATCATCCCGACCGGGGGCGAGTTGATCGAGCCCGGCGGCGGAGCCGTCTCCCTCAGCGCCCGTCGCTTCTACGGCATCTGGCGGCAGCCCGACGGCGAGCTGTGCTGGTTCGTCGAGGAGCCGAGCCTGCCCCTCGACGCGACGGTGGACGAGGTGCTGGCCCGAGCCGCCGGTGACGACGACCCGCTGGTCAGGGACGTCGCGGCACTGACCCCGACCGGGGCGCTCGGGCAGTGGCTGGCTCGCGACCGCCGGCCGACTCGGCGCATGATCGGCGACCGGACGGTCGCCATAGGCGATGCCGCGCATCCGATGCTGCCCTGCATCGGTCAAGGCGCTTGTACGTCGATCGAGGACGGCGTCGCACTCGCCATCGCCCTGCGCGAACCTTCGATCGCCGATGCGCTGAATCGCTACCGCCAGTGGCGGCTTCCGATCACCCGAACCCGGGTTGCGACCGCGCGTCTCGCGTGCGTGTTGCGCCGGCCGAGTCCGGTCGCGACTGCCGTGGGCGCGACGCCCCTCGGAGTGCCTTTCGCCCATGTGTCGGGCGCCTGGATGCGGTTCGTGAACCGGCCCGACCGCCGGCTGGTCGCGGCAACGTCGGCCTAGTCGCCGACCGGGTACGGCCGAGGCCGCCCACCGGGCGGTGGTGGCCGGCGCGGCGGGGGCGGCGGCAGCGGCGGCTCCCCCGCCTCGGCGCCACCGCCCGCCGGCCCGCCGACGGAACGAGCCGGCGGCGGGACGGGCGACGACGTGGGGGCAGCGACCACCGCGGGTGGCTCACCGCCGGTCGACGCGCTCAGCGAGGAAGACGCAGGCGGCGCAGTTGCCGCGACGTGGATCACCGGTACTCCCACCGCATTGCCGGGCCGTCGCGACGTCGACCGCGCGGCTGCGGCGACCGCGGGCGCCCATCGCTGCCGCGGCCCGGCGTCGTGAAGCGTAGCGACCGCCGGCGCGTCGGCGGGCCGGTGCGGGTGGTACGCCGGCAGCGGGCGGCTTCCGTCGGCGGCATCGGTCGCAGCGGCTGGCGCACCAGCAGCCGCGGGGTGCGCAGCGGAGTCGGCGCGAGCCGGCGTACCTCCCACGCCGGGCGCTCGGAACACGAACGCGCGCCAGCCGTGAGCCGCGACCTGCTGCGCCGTCGCGAACGCCACCACCACCGCGATGGCGGTGGCGACCCCGAGCATGATCCGGCGAGCGCGGTCCTGGCGGGTGAGGGGCTTGGGCGCCACGTCGACCGTGTCGGCCCGACGTCCGATCGCCGGCCAGCCGATCGCGGACGAGGCTGCCGTCATCAGTCGACCGGCCGTTGCACGAAGGCCTGGACGCCGCTGACCACGAGGTTGTGCACGAACGGCTCCAGCCCGTAGCCGACCAGCGCCATGGCGACGACCACGGTCGCGGAGCGCGCGAGCCGGTGGGTCTGCGCGCGACGCGAGGCGGCGTACCACCGTCGCAGCTGAGGCAGCCGCAACGCCGCCAACGGTGCACTGACCTCGATCGCCGCGACCGTCGGACCGTGAAACCCGAACAGCAACAGCAGGTGGACGACGATGGCCAGCCACACCACGTAGGTGATGCGATGAACCTGCTTCCAGTACTTGCCGAGCGCTCGTTGCGCCCGGTGGTTCGCCGTCAGCGCGAGCGGGACGCACAGCAACGTCGCAAGCGTGCCCACCGCGAGGAACGTGTGACCCGTCACCCGCGTCATGAAGCCGCCGGGGAACCGGTTGCCGGTCACGATCGCGGCAGTCACGAGATCCGTGAGCGCGATCGCGAACATCCCGAGCCCGTAGGTACGGCGAAGCGGCACATGCCATCGCCAGCCCGTCACGGTGGCCACCGGGGTGACGAGCACCATCAACACGAAACAGATGAAGGCGGCGTTGCCGAAGACGTCAGGGCCGGAGCTCGACAGATGCGCGACCGCTTCCGGCCGGCCCCGCAGCCCGGACACGACCTCGGGCGCCATCATCACGAAGGGCGCGACGATCGGCAGCCGGCAGGCCGCGAACCCGGCCCGCCTCGCCGCCGCGCCTCGTGCCTTCGCCGACAGGTGCGGCCGTGACCACCGCCCGGTGAACTCCGGCAGGACGTCAGGCGCGATCGCCGATGCCACGCTCCCCCTCCTCGCGACGAATCCGTCAGCTACCAGGGAGATCGCAGGTCGAGCGCAGTCCGTAACAACGCGCGGGTCAGTAGTACCAGGGGTAGTTCGACCAGTCGGGGTCACGCCGCTGTAGGAACGCGTCGCGACCCTCGGCCGCTTCGTCCGTCATGTAGCCGAGCCGGGTCGCCTCGCCCGCGAACAGCTGCTGACCGACCAGCCCGTCGTCGATCGCGTTGAACGCGTACTTCAGCATCCGGATCCCCATAGGGCTCATCGCGTTGACCTTTGCGGCCCATTCGAGGGCGACGCGCTCGAGGTCGGCATGGTCGACGACCGCGTTGACCATGCCCATGCGATGCGCGTCCTCGGCGGAGTACTCCTCACCGAGGAAGAAGATCTCGCGCGCGAACTTCTGACCCACTTGTCGAGCGAGGTACGCCGATCCGAACCCCCCGTCGAAACTGGCGACCTTGGCGTCGGTCTGCTTGAACTTCGCGTGCTGCCGGCTGGCGATCGTCAGGTCGCACACGACGTGCAGGCTGTGGCCGCCGCCGGCCGCCCAGCCTGGTACGACGGCGATCACCACCTTCGGCATGAACCGGACCAGTCGTTGCACCTCGAGGATGTGAAGCCGCCCCGACCGCGCCGGGTCGATCGTGTCGGCGGAGTCGCCTTCGGCGTACTTGTAGCCATCTCGGCCGCGGATGCGCTGGTCACCGCCTGAGCAGAACGCCCAGCCGCCGTCCTTCGGCGACGGCCCGTTGCCGGTGATCAGGACGCAGCCGACGTCGGCGGACATCCGCGCGTGGTCGAGTGCGGCGTAGAGCTCGTCGACGGTCGAGGGCCGGAACGCGTTGCGGACCTCTGGCCGGTTGAAGGCGACCCGGACCGTGCCGGACGCCCGCGCCCGGTGGTAGGTGATGTCGGCGAAGTCGAAGCCGGGTACGACGTCCCACGCACCGGCGTCGAAGATCTCGGAGACCACGCGAAAAGGTTAGGCGCCGCTACGGCGTGAGGATCCCGGCGGTCCCGAGGAAGGCCACCTGGTCGGCCGCGACCTGCGCGGCGAGCGGGCGCTTCAGCAGCGCGAAGTGGTCCCCGTCGTAGCGGTGCAGCTCGCCGCGAGGCGCGCGCTCCGCGAGCTTCTCGACCGCCTTGTTGGAAGTCGTCACGTCGCTGTCGGCAAGGCCCACCCACAGCGGCTGCTGGACGCGACGAGCCTTCGCGACCGGCCGGAAGGTGGCAACCAGCAGGAAGATGCCCGGGGTGACCTCGTTGCGCCAGGTCGACTCCTGCGGCGCGCATGCCCTGAACCCGGCGAGCTCACCGGGCTTGGTCAGCGCAGCACGCCCTCCCGGCTCGGCCGCGACGGGGATGAGCACCCCGCTGCCGGCCAGGCTGGCGACAGCGCGCGGCACGATCCAGGCGCTCACCGACGGCGGCGTACCCAGCGCGCGGGCCACCCCGTCGACGAACGGGCAAACCGCGATCACGGCGGCCAGCGCCGGGTCGCCGGCCGCCAGCTCGACCGCGAAGCCTCCGCCGAAGGAGAACCCCCAGGCCACGACCCGCGCCGCGTCGATCCGCTCGTCGGCGCGCGCGAACCCGACCATCGCCCGCCAGTCGGCGCGCTGCGCCCGCATGGCGAACTTCTGCCGAGGCTGGCCGCCGGAGTCCCCGAAGTAGCGATAGTCGAACGCGAGCACCGCCACGCCCGCCGCGACAAACGCTTCGGCGTACGGCGCGAAACCGTCGTGACGCGTCATCGAGAAGCCCTGACCCATCACGACGCACGGATGCGGCCCCGGGCCCTCGGGCAGCAGGAACCACGCTGCCAGCGAGGTCTCACCCGAAGCGACCTTCACCTCTTGCGCCTGGCGCCAGATCTCTTCGGTCACGCTGTCGATTCTGCGTTACGCCGAGCGTCGTCATGATGTAGGTCCGGGAGCGCGGACCGCTGAGCGAGAGGACATCTCCATGTCGCAGTACCTGATGCTGGTCTACGAAAGCGAGGCCAGCTTCGCGACCGCCGACGAGGCCACGCTGAACGAGATCATGGGCGGCCACAACGAGTTCTGGAACAAGCACCAGTCGGCGATCGCCGGCGGCAACGCGCTGGAGCCCACCACGACCGCCACGGTCGTACGGCCCAGCGGCAACGACTTCACGGTCACCGACGGCCCGTTCGCCGAGACGAAGGAAGCTCTGGGCGGCTACTACCTCGTCGAGGCTGCCGACCTCGACGAGGCCATCGCCATCGCGAAGGACATCCCGGCGAAGTTCGGCTGCATCGAGATCCGGCCGATTCGCGTCTTCGGCTGAGGTCTCCCATTTCGTGACCGACCCGGTCGACGTCGCCGTCGCCGTCGCCGACGCGCATCGTCGTGAGTGGGCCTTCGTGGTCGCCGCGACGGTGCGCGTCGCCCGAAACATCGACCTGGCCGAGGAGTGCGTGCAGGACGCCTACGCCAAGGCCCTCGAAGCCTGGGCGCGCGAGGGCGTACCCGCCAAGCCGGGTGCGTGGCTCACCACCGTCGCCCGACGCCGCGCCACCGACGTGCTGCGCCGCGACGCCCGCTTTCAGCAACGCATGCCGCTGCTCGTCGAAGACGGCACCGGCCCCGACCCGGCAGAGTCCGAATACGGCGCGGAGATTCCCGACGACCGGCTTCGCCTGATCTTCACCTGCTGCCACCCGGCGCTGGCGCAGGAGTCACAGGTAGCGCTCACCTTGCGCCTGCTGTGCGGCCTGACGACGGCCGAGGTGGCGCGCGCGTTCCTCGTGACCGAGCCGACGATGGCGGCGCGGATCACCCGGGCGAAGAAGAAGATCAGTGCGGCCAAGATCCCCTACCGCGTGCCACCGCCCGAGGAACTGCCGGAGCGGCTGAGCGCGGTGCTCGCCGTCGTACACCTGCTCTTCACGACCGGCCACACCGCCCCGGCGGGTGAACGCCTCGTCCGCGGCGACCTCGTGAGCCGCGCCACGGACCTTGCCCGGATGCTGAACGGTCTGCTGCCGGGCGATCCGGGCGTGAGCGGTCTGCTGGCGCTGATCCTGTTGACCGACGCGCGTCGCCCCGCACGCACCGACCGGACCGGTCGCCTCGTCCTGCTGGAAGCCCAGGACCGGACGCAGTGGAACGCTGCCGCAATCGGTGAAGGTCTCGCGCTGGTCGCGCAGTCGATCAACAGTGGCCGCCCCGACCGCTACGCGCTCCAGGCGGCGATCGCGGCGGTCCATGCGAGGGCGACGACCTGGGAGGACACCGACTGGGACGAGGTCGTGCGGCTCTACGACGCGTTGTGCGAGCTCTGGCCGTCGCCGGTCGTGGCACTCAACCGCGCCGTCGCGGTGAGCCTCGCCCGAGGCCCGCAGGCCGGGCTCGACGCGCTCGCCCAGATCGAGACAGCGCCTGCGCTGCGCGGCTACGCCTACCTACCGGCCGCCAAGGCGGACATGCTCGCCCGGCTCGGCCGCACCCGCGAAGCGGCCGCGGCGTACGAGTCCGCGATTGCGCTCACCGACAACGAGGTCGAGCGCGAGTTCCTGCGCAGCCGCCTTGCCCGAAGTAGCACACAACGTCACCTCGGAAACGGACACGAGGCGTACGGCGGGACAGATCTCAGCACTTAGTGTGCTACTTCGGGCGAAGCGGCGGCGTCAGACGGCGTCGACGGCGAGCAGCACCCAGGTGCCGTCGACGCCCTTGAGCGTGTGGGCTCCTCGATCGGTCAGGGAGAACCCGCCGCCGAGCACCAGGTCACGCACCGTGCTGGAGACGAGCACCTCGCCGGCGCCGGCCGCCGCCGCCACACGCGCGGCGACGTGCACCGCGAGACCGGCGATGTCATCACCACGACGTTCGATCTCGCCCGCGTGCAGCCCGGCCCGGATCGGGATCCCGGCCTCGGCGGTCGCCGCCATCATCGTCTGCGCGGCCCGCACGCCACGGCTCGGGATGTCGAACGTCGCAAGGAACCCGTCGCCCGTCGACTTCACCGGCGTACCGCCGTGCCGTTCGATCTCCTCGCGGATCAGCCGGTCGTGCCGGTCGAGCAGCTGCCGCCAGGTGGCGTCACCGAGCTCGGTCGCGCGTCGGGTCGAGTCGACGATGTCGGTGAACAGCACCGTGGCGAGCATCCGCTCCGCGACCTGTGAGACCCCTACTTTCCCGGTGAGGAAGCGCTCGGCCGCCGCGATGACCGGCTCGGCGTCGCCGACCCACGGCACGTGGTCGAAGCCGGCCAGCTCCACCAACTCCGCCCCCTCGATGTGTTCGGCGAGGTAACGACCGTGCGCCACGTCGACGATGAGCTCGTCGCTGCGATGGATGACCAGAGTTGGTGCGCTGATCGAGGACAAGACACTGCGTACGTCGATGTCGCGGATGTAGGCGAACGCGTCGCGGACTGCGCCGGGGCTCGCGCTGGCGCGCTCGTAGCCGGTCACCCACCTGCGGAAGCCGGCGTCGTCGGCGAGGCTCGGCATCCACATCGGAGTGAGCAGCGAGTCCGGCGTCGCCCACTTGTCCACCGCGTCCGCCGTCAACAGGTCGAACGTCGCCGCATCCAGGCCGTGCGGGTAGTCGGGTGCCTGGGTGAACCGGGCGCCGGTGCCGATGAGCAACAGCTTGTCGACCCGTTCCGGGTACGTCGCGGCGAACATCATCGCCATCGGACCGCCCTCTGAGATCCCGCCGAGGGAGGCGCGTTCCAGCCCCACCGCGTCCATGACGGCGCGGATGTCGTCGATCCGCTCTTCGATGCTGTGGAAGCCGCTGCCGCGATCTGACAGGCCGCTGCCCCGCTTGTCGAAATGGGTGACGGTCGCGAAGTCACCGAACCGCTGCAAGAAGCGGGGGTAGAGCCCGGTCGGGTCAGCCCACAGCGCCTCGATGTTCTGGACGAACGGCGGTACGCCGACCAGCGCTGGGCCACTGCCCCAACTCTGGAAGGCGATGTGCACGTCACCGCTGCGGGCGTACCGGATCTCGGGGATCGATTGCATCGGGCAATTCTGCGGCCTGCGGGCGGAAAACCTGTCGGTGGCAGGCGGCAGCATGGACGGCGTGGGGATGAGCGTGTTCTCGACCGCGATCGGTGACTGCGGCATCGTCTGGAGCGACGCGGGAGTGTGCGGCGTCCAGCTCCCGGAGGCGAGCGCCGAGGCGACGAGATCTCGCATTGACCGCTACTGGCCCGGCGCGTGTCCGGCACCACCGACCCCGGCCGCGCGCCGCGCGATCGACGGCATCACGGCGCTTCTCGCCGGCACGCCCGACGCGCTGCGCGATGTCGAGCTGGATCTCGCCGGCGTCAGCGCCTTTCGCCGGGAGGTCTACACCGTCGCTCGCACTGTCGGACCCGGCGACACCATTACCTACGGCGAGATCGCAAGCCGGATCGGCAGCCCGCACGCGGCGCGAGAGGTAGGGCAGGCGCTGGGGGCGAACCCGGTGCCACTGATCGTGCCGTGCCATCGGGTGCTGGCCGCCGGCGGCAAGCTCGGCGGGTTCTCGGCACGTGGCGGCGTGACCACCAAGTCCCGGCTCCTCGCGATCGAAGGCGCCTCACTGTTCTAGCGTTGCGTTACAGCACGGAACGTAATACGTTGCGGCGGTGTCTTGGCGAACAGGGCCGGGCCAGGCTCAGCACGTCGAACCCGCCGGGTCCGACGAACCGGCCGAGGAGCCGGCCCGCGTCGGGCGCCCACGCGATCCGCGCGTCGACGACGCCATCCGCGCCGCCACTCTCGAGCTGCTCGTCGAGGACGGCTACCAGGCAACCACCATCCAGGCAATCGCCCGTCGGGCGGGCGTCAGCGCGCCGAGTGTCTACCGGCGCTGGTCGAGCAAGGCCGAGCTGATCGAGGAGGCGGTCTTCCCGAGCGGCCTGCTCGCCCCGCAGCCGATCACCGGGGACGTCATCACCGACCTGCAGCCGTACTGCCTACAGATCCTCAGCTATCTCGCCGATCCCCCGATCCGCGCCGCGATCCCCGGCCTGCTCGTGGAGTACCAGATCCACCCCGAGCTGTGGCGGCAGTCGATGGAACGCAGCTTCTTCCCGATGCGGCGGTCGTTCGACGCTTACCTCGAGCAGAGCGGGCGTACGCCGATCGTGTCCAGCGACGCCCTGTTCGACGTGATGCTCGGCGCGCTGTTCACCCGCGCGCTGAACGAAGGCGCAGACAACGCCGAGGAGTTCGCCGAATCCGTGGCGCGGGTCGTCACGGCGGCGCTGCGGCCGGCGAAGGGGGCGTGATCCGATGACCGAACCGGTCGAGATCGAGCACATCACCATGAAGGTCTCGAGCCGCGATCCCGAGCAGGTACGCCGCAGCCTCGAGAGCTGGATCGCGACCCAGCTCACCGGCGCCGCGGACGTCACCGTCTGCGACCTCGAAGGCTCCGAGGCAAACGGCATGTCCAGCGACACCGTGCTGTTCCGGGCCCGCTGGAGCGACGGCGACGGCCCGCACGACGAGCGTCTCGTCGCGAGAATCGCCCCCGCGCTCACCGACGTACCCGTCTTCCCGAAGTACGACCTACAGGCTCAGTACGACGTCATCCGCTCGGTCGCCTCCCTCACGAAGGTGCCGGTCCCGCGTCCCTGGTGGTGCGAGCCCACCGGCGCGGCGATGGGTGCGCCGATGTTCGTGATGAGCCGGGTCGACGGGCTCGTCCCGCCGGACGTCATGCCGTATCCGTTCGGCGACAACTGGCTCTACGACGCCACCCCCGACCAGCAGCAGCGGCTGCAGGACTCGACGGTGGAGGCCATCGCGGCGCTTCACGACATCACGGACGCGCCTTCCCGTCTGCCGTTCCTGGAGCGCGACACCGCCGGCGACACCCACCTGCGACGGCACTTCGCCTACACCAAGTCCTGGTACGACATGGCGCGCGACGGCGGCACCCGCTCGGAGCTGGTGGAGCGGACGTTGCGCTGGCTGGAGGCGAACTGGCCCGCCGACGAAGGGCCGGCCGTGCTGTCGTGGGGCGACGCCCGCATCGGCAACGTGCTCTACGACGACTTCCACCCCGCCGCACTGCTCGACTGGGAGATGGCCGGCCTCGCTCCGCGTGAGCTGGATGTCGCCTGGCTGGTCTACGCCCACCGGGTCTTCCAGGACATCACGACGATGCTCGGGCTGCCCGGGATGCCGGGTTTCCTGCAGCCCGCCGACGTAGCGGCGAAGTACGAGTCGCTCACCGGCCACGCGCCGCGCAACCTGCGCTTCTTCATGCTCTATTGCGCGGTGCAGTGGGGGGTCGTGTTCCTGCGGACGGGTGCCCGCCAAGCACACTTCGGCGAGATCGAGATGCCGGCCAACGTCGACGAGCTGATCCGCAACAGCGTCCATCTCGAGTCACTGCTCGACGACATCACCGACTAGGGAGACGCCACCATGCCGGTCGCGCTCGACGAATACCCGCTGCACCAGACGCCGCTGTCGATGCGATACGTCGCCAGCAGTGACCGCAACTTCTACGACCGCTGCTACTTCAACGCTCACGACCGCACCGGCGAGGTCTTCCTCATCACCGGAGCCGGCATCTACCCGCAGCTCGGCGTGAAGGACGCCTACGTAGTGGTACGCCGCGGCGATCTGCAGCACGTCGTACGCATGTCCGACGCGCTCGACGACGAGCGGATGAGCTTGGCGGTCGGACCGTACCGGATCGAGGTGGTCGAGCCGTTGCAGCAGATCCGGCTGGTGTGCGACGCGGACCACGCCGGTATCGGCTTCGACCTCACCTGGCGGGGATCATTCCCGGCGATCGACGAGGAACGGCATCTGCTGCGGACCGGCATCCGCCCGATCCTCGACACCTGGCGGTTCGCCCAGCTCGGCACGTGGGAAGGCGAGATCCGCGTCGCGGGCGACACCCTGCGGGTCGCGCCCGACACATGGGTCGGTTCCCGCGACCGGTCCTGGGGCATCCGCCCGATCGGCGAGGCCGAACCGGCAGGCAAGCCGATCGAGGGCGCGGCGGACTTCGGCTTCTGGTGGCTGTATGTCCCGGTGAGGTTCGACGACTACGCGATCGTGCTGATCGCGCAGGAGGACGGCAACGGCCACCGCACCCTCAACGACGCGGTACGCGTCCATCCCGACGGCTCGGTCGACCAGCTGGGATGGCCGCGGGTGAAGATCCACTACGAGTCGGGCACCCGGATCCCGCAGGGCGCCACGATCGCGATGACCGAACCGGACGGCAGCCCGCTCACGATGGAGGTCGACTGCCTCGGTCACGTGCCGCTGCACGTCGGCTGCGGCTACGGCGGCGACCCGGACTGGGCGCACGGCTCGTGGCGCGGCCGGGACTGGCTAGAGGGCGCGACGTACGACTTCACCGATCCTGCGGTCGCCGGTCGTACGCCGTGGGGCGTCGTCGACCACGTCGGGCGGGCGAGGATCGGCGGCGACATCGGATGGGGTCTGTTCGAGCACGGCACGATGGGCCGGCATGCACCTAGCGGGTTCCACGACTTCGCAGCGGTCGCGCCATGACCGGCCTGCGCGGGAAGCGAATCCTCGTCACCGGAGTCACCAGCGAGGTCGCCAAACCGGTCGCGCTTGCCCTCGCCGAGGACAACGAAGTGTTCGGCGCGGCCCGCTGGAAGGACCCGGCAACCCGCGAGCCGTTCGAGGCGCGCGGCGTGACGCCGGTCTTCCTCGATCTGGTGAAGGGCGACCTGTCGCAGCTGCCGGAGCAGGTCGACTACGTGGCGCACTTCGCCGTGATGAAGAGCGGCAAGTGGCCGGTCGATCTCGACGGCAACGTCGGCGGCCTGTCGCTGCTCATGGAGCGCTACGCCGCCGCGACCGCGTTCCTGCACTGCTCGACGTCGGCGGTCTACGAGCCGCACCCGCACACCGAGGCCCACGAGGACTCGCCGCTCGGCGACAACCACCGCGCGTACTACCTGGAGACGTACTCGATCTGCAAGATCGCCGCCGAGGCGGCGGCACGTCACGGCGCAAAGCGTTACGGCCTGCCCACCACGATCGCGCGGCTGAACGTCCCGTACGGCGACGGCTGGGGCTGGCCGATGTTCCATCTCGCGCAGATGACGGCGGGTCAGGACGTCGCCTTGCACGAGGTGCAGCCCAACGTCTTCCAGCCGATCCATTCCGACGACATCGTGGCGATGGTTCCGCGACTGTTCGAGATCGCCGGCGTACCGCCGACCACCGTCAACTGGGCAGGCGACGAGCAGGTCAGCGTCGAGGAGTGGACGGACTATCTCGGTGAGCTGACCGGCATCACGCCCCGACGGTCGGTGTCCGAGCACTCGCTGGCGAGCGGGCGCGTCAACCTCGACCGGATGCACGAGCTGGTCGGCCACTCAACGGTGCACTGGCGGGACGGCATGCGCCGGATGGTCGAGGCGTCACGCCCCGACCTGCTCAACCCCTGATAGAAGTCAGTGGGTGACCGGCAGACCCAGCGTCGCGCAGTCGGTGATCACCTTGAACCCGGCGCCCTGGCCGGTCAGCAGCTGCGCCGCCGCGCCGGTACCTAGCCCTGCCGCCGCGCCGACCTGCGACTCCTGAGCAGCGGCGGCCTTCTCGTCGGCGGCGAGGGTGGCGTATGCCGAGTTGGCTGCGGCCGCTTCCGCGGCGTAGTCCGCGGCCTGCTGACCGGCGGACTGGCACGCCTTCGCGGCGAGCGCGTGGCCGGTCGGCTCCTTGCTGCCGCCGCAGCCAGCGGCGAGGCCGGCGAACAGCACCAGCGCTACGACTGAACGGGTCCTCACCGACTCATGATCGGCAACTCGCGCGCCCCAATGAAGTGGGCGGACGGCACATGCGCTCAGGTGAGGCGGGCAAGGACGTCGGAGGCCTCGGCGACCACCCGGTCGATGAGGTCGGCGCAGCTGGGCAGGTCCTCGATCATCCCGACCACCTGGCCGCTGGCCATCACGCCGAGATCCACCCGGCCGTCCACCATCGCCGCGCGCAGCAGCATCGGCGTGTTGCCGGCCATCAACACCTGGCTCCAGGTCAGCTCCTGGGTCTTGCGCATTGCGGCACCTTCGCGAACCATCGCGCGCCACGTCACCCCGGCGTCCTTGCGGAACCGCGCGGCGTTGCGGAACGCGCCCACGAAACGGCGCAACGTCGAGGACGACTCGAGCGCGTCGACCAGGTCGCTGCGCAACACCCGGTGCGGTACGCCGTCGACCTGCCTGGTCACGACCGTCTCGGCGACCGACTTCGACAGGTACACCTGCTTGACCGCCTCGGGGACGGGCGAGTCACTGGTCAGCAAGAACCGGGTCCCCATCGCGATGCCGCTGGCGCCGTAGGCAAGGGCCGCGACGAGCCCGCGCCCGTCGAAGTACCCGCCGGCCGCGACCACCGGCACCTGGTCGCCGACGGCGTCGACCACCTGCGGTAGCAGCAGCGAGGTCGGGACCGAGCCGGTGTGGCCGCCACCCTCGCCGCCCTGCACGAGCACCGCGTCGACGCCCCAGTCCACGACCTTCTCGGCGTGCCGCTTCGCCCCGATCGACGGCATGACGAGTACGCCGCCGTCCTGCAGCCGCGCGATGAGGTCCTGCTTCGGCGCCATCGCGAACGACGCGACCCGCACGCCCTCGCGGATCAGCAGCTCGACCCGGTCGCCGACGTCGGGCTGGTCGGCGCGCATGTTGACGCCGAACGGCGCGTCGGTGCGCGAGCGCACCTCTTTGACGGCGAGCTCGAGCTCCTCGAACGAGATCGTCGCCGCCGCGAGGATCCCGAGCCCACCCGCCGCCGACGTCGCGGCGGCCAGCTGCGGGGTCGCCACCCACCCCATGCCGGTCTGCACGATGGGGTAGCGGACGCCGACCAGGTCGGTGAACCGGGTCGTCAGCGCGGGATGCACCTGCGCGGCCATCAGGCGGCCGGGACTTCCTTGTTGCGGTCGCCGCGCGGGTCGAGCTCGTCGATGATGTCGAGCTCCTGCGCGGTCGGTTCGCGCGAGATCGGTACGTCGTCGGGGACGACGAGCTCGAACCCGGTCGCCGCCACGACCTCCTCGACCGACACCCCGGGGTGCACCGAGCGCAGCCGCATCCGGTGCTCGGCAGTTTCGAAGTCGAGCACGCAGAGGTTGGTCACGACGTGGCGAAGGCCGTGATAGCGAGTCGCGCCCGGACCGGCGGCCGCGGCGCGGTCGTAGCCGACCCCGGTCACGACGTCGACCGCCTCGACGAACACCCGAGTCGAGTGGTTGGGCACCCAGTACGACGTCACGTTGTTCACGGTGTTGCCAGGCGCACCGCGGAAGCCGAGCAGCTGGGACTTCGGCCGCTTCATCTCACCGATCGCGGCGAAGTTGTGGTTGCCGTGCCGGTCCAGCTGCGAGCCGCCCATCATCACGTGCCGGCGACCGGACCAGACGATGTCGAACATCGACCGGTAGGGGTTCCACGCCTCGACCACGCCAGTCGCGTCGGTGAGCATCGCCTCGCCGTCGGTCATGACCAGGTCGGGCTCGAACGAACGGCGAGCCAGCAGACCGCCGATGCGCGGGATGGTGCCGATCGGGTTCGCCACGATCTCGCCGTCACCGCGGAAGCACTCCGCCACGGCGACGCAGCAGATGTCCGCTCGGGTGATCTCGCGGGCCCCGCTCATCGCGCCGCCACCTTGCGCTGATAGTCGGCCTCACTGATGTCCACCCAGTCGGCGCGCCACTGCTGCCAGGCCTCTGCGGAGGTGGCGCTTGCGGCGTACTCCTTCTGGAAGAACTCGTCGCGCTCGTAGTCCGGCGTGCACGACGTGAAGTGCGCACCGTTCGGCGTCTCCACGACGCCGTCGGTCCACAACCGGCTGATCCGCTGCGTGTGGTGCGACCCGAAGCTCGCGAACTCGGCGGTCGGGACGAGCCGCTCGCAGCTGACGAACGACCGCGCCGCCGCCTGGCACATCAAATCGTCGAAGTACAGGTCCGGCCCGAGGAACTGGGCGTTGCCCGCGGCGTCGGCGCGGTTCTGGTGGATCAGCGCGACGTCGAGGGTCAGTGCCGGCATCGCGACGAGCTCTTCACCGTCGGCGTACGGCGAGACGACGGTCTTGATCTCGGGCTGCTTCGCGACGACGTCCGACCCGAGCCCGACCCGGGTAGGCAAAAACGGCACCCGCCACGCCGCCGCCTGCAGCCCGAGCAGGAACATGCCCTCGTCGAGCTCGAGCGCGTCGACAGTTCCCGCCTGGCGGGCGAGCCGGAAGTGTGGTTCGAGGGCGATCGAGTCCAGCGACACGAAGGCGAACACGACCCTGCGCACCATGCCGGCCGCGCACAGCAGGCCGACGTCGGGACCGCCGTACGACACGATCGTGAGGTCCTTCAGCGACGACCGCAGCATCGCGCGTACGACGGACATCGGCTTGCGGCGCGACCCCCAGCCGCCGATCCCGATCGTCATCCCGTCGCGAAGCTCGCCGACGATCTCCTCGATCGTCGTCCGCTTGTCAGGCATCCTTCGGCTTCTCCCAGGCGTCACGCTTCTCGACGAACGAGTCGCGCGCCTTGTCCGAGACGCCGGAGAGGTTGAGCTCGAAGGTGAAGCCCTGCTCGTAGCGGTAGGAGCGCTTCACGTCGACCGGGTCGATGCCGTTGAGCGAGGCCTTCGCCGCGCGCATGACGATGGGGTCGATCGCCGCGATCTGCAACGCGACCTCACGAGCCGCAGCGCGCAGCTCGTCGCGGGGCACCACTTTCAACACCGACCCGTACGCCGCAAGCTCCTGCGCGGTGGCGCGCTCGGCGGTGTAGACCATGTGACGCATCTTGTGCTGCGGCACGAGGCGGGACAGATGAGTGGCCGCACCGAGCGCGCCCTGCTTCACCTCGGGCAGGCCGAACGTCGCGTCGTCGGAGGCGACGATCACGTCGGCGTTGCCGACCAGCCCGATGCCGCCACCGAGGCAGAAGCCGTTGACCGCAGCCACGACCGGGACCGGGCAGTCGTAGACGGCGCCGAACGCCGCCGCGCATCCGTGATTGGCGCCGAGCAGCGCGTCGAAGCCGTCGGTCGACTGCATTTCCTTGATGTCGACGCCCGCGTTGAAGCCCTTGCCTTCGGCCGCCAGGACGACCGCGTGGACGTCGCGGTCCCGCCCCGCGGCGGCGATCGCGTCAGCAAGCTCGAACCACCCGGCAACGGTCAACGCGTTGACGGGGGGAGCGTCGACGACGATCTCCGCGACGTGGTCGCTGACCGACGTAGTGATAGCCACAGAGCGCCATTTCTGATGGGTCGTCAGATTCGGTGCAACCATATATCTCGTGGCGGTCGAGCTTGCGGGGCGCGTGGTCGTCGTGACCGGCGGCACGAAAGGTCTCGGCCGCGGCATCGCCGAGGCCTTCAGCGAGGCGGGTGCACACGTCCTGGTCTGCGCCCGCAGTGAACCGACGGCGCCGATCGGACACTTCGTGGCGGCCGACCTGCGCGACCCGCAGGCGGCCGCGGCTGTCGTGCAGACCGCCGTCGCCGAGTGGGGCCGGCTCGACGTCGTGGTCAACAACGCCGGCGGGGCTCCCCCGGCGCCGGCCGCGGACGCGTCACCGAACTTCGTGTCGAAGGTCCTCGCGCTCAACCTGCTCGCGCCGCTCTACGTCGCGCAGGCGGCGTACCCGGTCATGGCGGCGCAACCCGACGGCGGCTCGATCATCAACATCGGCAGCCTGTCCGGACACCGCCCGTCCCCCGGGAGCTCGGCGTACGGCGCTGCCAAGGCGGGCCTGGCCAACCTCACCGCGACCCTCGCGATGGAGTGGGCGCCGCAGGTGCGGGTCAACGAGGTGATGGTCGGCTATCTGGAGACCGAGCAGGCGGGTCTGTTCTACGGCGACGAGGCCGGGATCGCCCGCGTCGCCGCGACCGTGCCGATGCAGCGACTCGCCACCCCGGCAGATGTCGCGGCCGCCTGCCTGTACCTCGCCTCGCCGGACGCCCGCTTCGTGACGGGGGCGAGCCTCGCCGTCCACGGCGGCGGCGAACCGCCACCGTTCCTCTCCGCCGCGTCACATGAGTGAGACGGCGAGCGTTTACGATCGCGGCCATGGCGAAAACTGACGCCTCGTCAAAACCCGCGCGGACGTCGCGAAACGCCCCGCTGCGCGCGGTGGACGGGCGGGTACCCGGGCGCCGCGGGCTCGCCACCCGCAAGAAGCTGGTCGACTGCACGATCGATCTGCTGGCATCGTCGTCGTACCGCGATCTGAAGGTGACGGACATCACCAGGGCGGCCGGCACGTCGCCGGCGACCTTCTACCAGTACTTCGTCGACCTCGAAACCGTCCTGCTGGCGGTCGCGGAGCAGGCCGTCGAGGACGGCCAGCAGCTCGTCGAGCTCATCGCGGGTCGGCCGTGGAGTGGCAGCGCGGGCGTCACCAGTGCGGAGCAGCTCGTCGACGGCTTCCTCGAGTTCTACCGCAGCCACCGGCCGACCCTTCGGGTCGTCGACCTGCTCTCAACGGAGGGCGACCGCCGGTTCCGTCACCTGCGGGTGCTGATCCTCAACGGCATGACGAAGGCGCTGGCCGCCGAGATGACGAAGGTCCGCGGCGAGGACGACATCGATCCGATGGCGATGGCCGGTGCGCTGATCGGCCTGCTCCCCCAGATGGCGGGCCATCAGGGCGGCTTCGAGGCGTGGGACATCCCGTTCGCCGACGTCCGCGAGGCCATGATCCGCCTCATCTACTGGGGCGTCACGAACCCCAGGATCCCGAAGCGCTGACGCACTAGCGGCGGCTCGACGGCTCCTCGGCCCGTTCATCCTCGGCCTCGGCGCGGCGCTCCGCACCGGACTGGCCGGCGTCACCGGACTCATCCGCCCCGGCTCGCCCGACGTACTCGCCCCGGGTGGTCGCCTGGTCGCCGGCGAAACTGACCTCGTCTTCGTCGCCCTTGCGCTTCATGCAGCGTCGATGCCCGGTTGACCGCGGACCATGCCGGTCAGCGCGCCGCGTCCCCCGGCTGGTCGCACATGGCGGCGAGGGCGCACAGCGGTGCCACGACCGCGCCGAGCAGGACGGCGAACAGCACCTGGAACATCACGAAATGCGGTGCGGCGGCGCCGTTCCTGGCAAGCAAGACGACACCGAGCACGTCGAGCGGGCCGAGCACCGCCAGCGTGACAACGCCGAAGCGAGCACCACGCAGCCACGGAGTAGGCGCGCACATCCAGCGCCACAGCCGTGATCCGAACAACGGCTGGATCGCCGGCAGTGAGCCGGCGTCGATCTCCTTGCGGACGGCAGGGGTGACACCGACCGCGGTGAGCAGCGGCAGAAAGAACAGCGTCCCGAGCGAGTTGTAGAG
>DASZRO010000006.1 GCA_035550055.1 Mycobacteriales bacterium
TCGATCCTGTTCACCCGTTGGCTGCTCCCGGCTCGGCTCTTCGACGGGGTCATGAAGGCCGCTTTCTCGGCCGCCGCGTTGATGACCCGACCTACCCGGCGGTAACCAACCCGTGGGGATACCCTCGACTGAGCACCCGCCAAACATCGACCGCATGGCCACCACGTCTGTGCCACCAGCGCGACAGGGGCAGAGCGAGATAGAGGACAGATCGGCAATGACGCCGCGATGACCGAGATTGCAGAAACCCCCGTCGAGCGTCTCGATCACGTAGTGATCCGCTTCGCGGGCGACTCCGGGGACGGCATGCAGCTGGCCGGCGACCGGTTCACCTCCGAGACCGCCGAGTTCGGCAACGACCTGTCGACGTTGCCCGACTTCCCCGCCGAGATCCGGGCGCCAGCCGGCACGCTGCCGGGCGTGAGCGCGTTCCAGCTCCACTTCGGCGACCACTCGGTGCTCACCCCCGGCGACCACGCCGACGTGCTGGTGGCGATGAACCCCGCGGCGCTCAAGGCGAACCTCGGCCACCTGCGCCGTGGCGGGACGATCATCGTGAACTCCGACGAGTTCACCTCGCGCAACCTCAAGAAGGTCGGGTACGACGAGAGCCCGCTCGACGACAACTCGCTGCAGGGCTACGACGTCCACGCGCTCGACCTGACCTCACTGGCCGTCAAGTCCGTCGAGGGCCACGACGTCGGCCGCAAGGACGGCGAGCGGGCGAAGAACATGTTCGCGCTCGGCCTGCTCTCCTGGCTCTACAGCCGTCCGACCGAGAGCACCATTCACTACATCGAGCAGCGCTTCGCCAAGAAGCCGGAGCTCGCCGGCGCCAACATCGCCGCCTTCAAGGCGGGCTGGAACTACGGCGAGACCACCGAAGGGTTCGTCGTCCGCTACGAGGTCGGGCCGGCTCCGATGAAGCCCGGCAAGTACCGCACGGTTCACGGCAACACCGCGCTGGCGTACGGCTTGATCGCCGGCGCGCGGGCCGCTCACCTGCAGCTGTTCCTGGGGACCTACCCGATCACCCCGGCCTCGGACATCCTGCACGAGCTGGCCAAGTACAAGCACTTCGGCGTGCTCACCTTCCAGGCCGAGGACGAGATCGCAGGCGTCGGCGCGGCACTCGGTGCGTCGTTCGGCGGCTCGCTGGGCGTGACGACGACCTCCGGGCCGGGCGTCGACCTCAAGGCCGAGACGGTCGGCCTCGGCATCATGCTCGAGCTGCCGCTGATCGTCGTCGACGTTCAGCGCGCGGGCCCGTCGACCGGGATGCCGACGAAGACCGAGCAGGCCGACCTGCTGCTCGCGATGTTCGGCCGACATGGCGAGGCGCCCGTCCCCGTCATCGCAGCGCAGTCCCCCGCGGACTGCTTCGACGCGGCGATCGAGGCCGTCCGGATCGCGACGACGTACCGGACCCCGGTGTACCTGCTGTCGGACGCCTACCTCGCCAACGGCAGCGAGCCGTGGCTGATCCCGGACGTCTCGAAGCTGCCCGAGTTCCCGGCGCAGTTCGCGAAGCCGCTGGCCGAGGGTGAGACGTTCCTGCCCTACGCCCGCGACCCCGAGACGCTCGCCAGGCCGTGGGCGATTCCCGGTACGCCGGGTCTCGAGCACCGCATCGGTGGCATCGAGAAGGCAGACGGCACCGGCGCCATCTCCTACGACCCGGCCAACCACGACAAGATGGTCCGGCTGCGACAGGCGAAGGTGGACGGCATCGCCGCGTCCATCCCGGATCTCGAGGTCGACGACCCGACCGGCGACGGCGAGATCCTCGTCCTCGGGTGGGGCTCGACGTACGGTCCGATCGCGGCCGCCGTGCGAGCGGCCCGCGGCAACGGCATGAAGGTCGCCCGCGCCCACCTGCGCCACCTCAACCCGTTGCCGAAGAACGTCGGGGACGTCCTGCGCAGCTACGACAAGGTGCTCGTGCCGGAGATGAACCTCGGCCAGCTCGCCATGATCCTGCGAGCCAAGTTCCTCGTCGACGTCGTGTCCTACAACCAGGTCCGCGGGCTGCCGTTCGGCTCCGAGGATCTCCTGGAGGCAATCACCGGAATGGCGGCGAAATGAGCGTCACCCCCCTCCCGATTCCCGCGCCTCGCAGCGGGCTCGAGCTGGTCCCGGCCGCCGAGACGGAGCAGTCGCGCAAGGACTTCACCTCCGACCAGGAGGTGCGCTGGTGCCCG
The DNA here is from genome assembly GCA_035550055.1 of Mycobacteriales bacterium. Lineage (NCBI taxonomy): Bacteria > Bacillati > Actinomycetota > Actinomycetes > Mycobacteriales > Mycobacteriales bacterium. The sequence continues at coordinate 2,202 of DASZRO010000006.1, forward strand.
GGCTGCGGCGACTACGCGATCCTCGCGGCGATTCAGGGCTTCATGCCGACGATGGGCATCAAGCGCGAGAACACCGTGTTCATCTCCGGCATCGGCTGCGCCGCCCGGCTGCCGTACTACATGGACACCTACGGCATCCACTCGATCCACGGCCGGGCTCCGGCGATCGCGACCGGCCTCGCCACCTCACGGCCGGACCTGTCCGTCTGGGTGATCGGCGGCGACGGTGACCTGCTCTCGATCGGCGGCAATCACCTGTTGCATGCGCTGCGCCGCAACGTGAACCTCAAGATCCTGCTGTTCAACAACCGGATCTACGGTCTGACCAAGGGCCAGTACTCCCCCACCTCGGAGGTCGGCAAGAACACCAAGTCCTCGCCGATGGGGTCCGTCGACCGGCCGCTCAACCCGGTGTCGGTCGCCCTCGGAGCCGAGGCGACCTTCGTCGCGCGCACCGTCGACTCGGACCGCAAGCACCTCACCGCGACACTGCAGGCCGCCGCCGAGCACCGCGGAGCCGCGTTCGTTGAGATCCTGCAGAACTGCGACATCTACAACGACGGCGCGTGGGACGTCCTCAAGGACGTCGACAGCAGCAAGGAGCGCGGCGTCTGGCTGGAGGCCGGCGAGCAGGTACGTTTCGGCGCCGACCGCAACAAGGGAGTCCGGGTGTCCTCGCGCGGGCGGCTCGAGGTCGTCGACGTCGATGCGAGCAACGAGGACTCGCTGTTGATCCACGACCCGCAGGCCGACGAGCCCGAGCTCGCGTTCGCGCTGTCGCGACTCGGCAACGTCGACAACGGCGTGACGCCGCTGGGGATCTTCCGTTCGGTGTCACGTCCGGCGTACGACGACACCGCGCGGGCGCAGGTCGAGGAGGCTCGCGCGGCCAAGGGCGACGGTGACCTCGCCGCGCTGCTCAGCTCCGGCGACACCTGGACGATCGGCGGCTGACGCGCACGACGCCGCAGGCACACCGGCGACGGCACGTGACTAACGCCCGCCGAGGGACGACACTCGCAGCGTGCTGACCGCGATCCATCGCGAAGGAATCGCGGTGCTCGCCGCGCTCGCTGCCATCGGCGTCGGCACGGCCGCGCTGGTCCATGCGGCCCTGCCCGCCAACGCAACCGGCGGACTGCGGCCGACCACCACCACGGCGACGGCGGCGATGACGCCGGACGGGGCCGGCGTCACGCTGTCTGCCACCGTCACCCTGCCGTCGGATGCCGCTGCCAGCGACGGGACGCCCATCGGAACCCTCACGTTCACCGACGAGCGCAGCGACGTGCTCGGGTCGGTCAAGGTGACCACGTGCACCGGGCGGACGTGCACGGCGCAGGACACGATCCCGGTGTCGGCGTTCGCCGCAATGACGGACTTCGTCGTCGCCAACTACTCCGGGAACGGCCGGCTGGGTTCGAGCTCGGACTCGGTGCCCGTGCTCTACGACCACTGCACGACCGGCAACGCCTGCACCAGCGGTGAGATCACCGACGCCGACACCTGGGTCGTCGCGACGGTGCCGGTCGGCGACTCGGCGTTGGTCACGCTCGGCGGGCCCGCGCTGCCGTGCAGCATCGGCGCGGGCGACGTGATCAACCTCGCAACGTCCGGCACCTTCAAATCGGTCCAGCTCTCAGTCGTGGAGGCGGGCAGGGCCTACCCCCCGGTCGACAAGAGCACCGCCGACGGTCCCCGCGGTCACAGCCTGTATCGCTGCGCCGCCTCGAACCTGCCGTTCCACGGCTTCAGCTCCGGACGCGCCGGCTACACCCACACGGCGTCGGACTTCGCGAGGTACGGCATCGCACCGTTCGCGGCGAGCGGCGCATACGCCGGCGAGCACGTCGGGCTGCTCGCGGACTGCTTCTTCCTGGTCACCCACACCGTCAACGGCGGGGCCTGCGAGAACACCGCCACTCGGTCGGTGACCGCGTTCGACGCCAGCTACATCGTGGTGAAGGCCGTCGACGGCGGCGTCAGTCACTTCGCCGGGTGAGGCGAAGGACGCACGATGCTGTCCGCACAATGAGTGGGTGCTGAAGACGAACCCGCTCCGTCGCGCCGCCACGGCAGCCGTCGTCCTCATGGCGACGGCCGTGCTGAGCGTTGTCCCCGCGGGTGCGATCGGATCCTTCCGCAGCACCACGACGTTGCACATCGCCGTCTCGGCCGACGGCCGGCGGCTGGTGCTCACCGCCGCGGTGTCGGGCAGCCTGGGAACGCCGGCCGGCGGGACGGTGGTGTTCATCGACAACCACCGCCACCTGCTCGGCACCGACCCGCTTCCCAGCTGTGCCGCGACGTGCACCGTGGTGCAACGGGTGGCGGTGTCCTCACTCGCCCGCCGGGTGAGCGGCATCTTCGCGTCCTACAGCGGCAACGCGACGCTGGCATCGAGCACCGCGTCGCTACCCGTGCTCTACCGGCGATGCCGGGCAGCAACCTGCAGCGTGACCCTCACCGGTGACCAGACCTCGTTCGGCGTCACCCTGGCGAAGGGTCAAACCGCGCTCGCGACCCTCGGCGCTCAGCCTCTGCCGTGCAGCATCGGGGCCGGCCAGGTGGTGAATCTGGTCACCTCAGGTCGCAGCGGCAACATCGCAGCGACGCTGTACGAAGCCGGCGACGCGGGGAACGCCTACGCACAGCAGGACAACGACACCTTCGACAGCTACGCCGGCCACAGCGCGTACCGGTGCCTCGTCACCGACCACCCGTTCACCGGTTTCACGCCCGGCGGGTCCACCGCGTTCAGCCGGTCGACCGCGGACTTCCGCCACTACGGCACCACTCCCCGGATCGGCTCGGGCCACTACCGCGGGCAGTACGCCGGGCTGATCGCCGACTGCTACCAGCTCGCGACGCACGCGCACACCGCCACCGGCGCCTGCGAGAACCTTCCGAAGCTGACCGGGCCGATCCCCGACATCGTCGAGCTCGTGATCAGCGGCGGCCACCGCATCAGCCACCTCGCCGGTTGAGGCCGCCCGCGGTCCCGTCTGGCAGAATCGATCATTGAGCCGGGGGTCGAGCGATGGGGACGAGGGGAAGCGTGGCTGAACCGAGCCGCCGGCGCCCGTTCGCATTGCTGCCCGAGCGAGTGCGTGCGATCAGGCGACCGAGATGGTGGCAGGAGATCGGCTTCGTGCTCGCGGTCTACTACCTCTACTCGCTCGTGCGCAACGCGGTGCCGAGCCACGAGACGGGCGCGTTCCACCGGTCGGGCACCGTGCTGTCGATCGAGCGGTTCTTCCACATCAGCATCGAGCACTCGGCCAACCAGCTCGTCGCCGGCCACGCCTGGCTGGCCTACGTCTGCGACTACTACTACGCGACGCTGCACTTCGTCGTCACGATTGCGGTGCTGGTCTGGCTGTACGTGAAACATCCGCTGCGCTATCGCTCGATCCGCAGCGTGCTGATCGCGACGAACCTCACCGCGCTCGTCGGCTTCTGGTTCATCTCACTGGCCCCGCCGCGGATGCTTCCCGGATTCACCGACACCCTCGTGAAGTTCCACACCTGGGGCTCGATCGCGTCGGGAAGCATCGCGAAGGAGTCGAACCAGTTCGCCGCGATGCCCTCACTCCACGTGGGCTGGGCGTTGTGGTGCGCGATCGCGATCGTGACCCTGGCCAAGCGGCGTTGGGTCCGCGTCCTCGGCGCGATCTACCCGTTGTGCACCGTCTTCGTCGTACTCGGGACGGCCAACCACTACGTCATGGACTGCATCGGCGGCGTGGTCACCCTGGGAATCGGTATCGCGATCGAGCGTCTGCTCTCCGGCCGGCACGCCTACGCCCGCAGCCCGCAGTTCCTCACCGTCGCCACCACCGAACCCGACCTCGTCGCCGCCTAGCGGGAGCGAGCCGGCATCCGCATCACGGCCAGCGCCACACCGCGTGCACCCGATAGACGCCCGGACCTGGCGCGTCGAGCACGACCTGGTTGTGACCTCCCCGGCTGATGGCGGCCCCGCCCGCGACGAAGTACGGCGACCAGATCAGCCGTAGCCGGTACCGACCCGCAGCCGGCACGGCGACGGTCAGCCCGGTGTCCTGCTGCGAGACCACTTTCGCCGGTGAGCTCGCCAGCGGCGTCGGCTGCTCGACGGCGTAGAGCCGCCAGTCGTTGTTGCTCCACATCTCGGCGAGATAGGGCAGCCCGGTCGCGATCAGCGCGGCCTCACGCGTCGAGCCGTAGTCCAGCTTGACGCCAACCGGCTCAGCGACGAAGCCGACGGCGTAGCGGTCGAGGAACTGCCGGTACTCGAGCGCGGTCAGCGGCTGGCGGCCGTAGAACTCCGGGTCGCGGGCTTCGTCGGTCTGGCGCTCCCACCCTCGCGCCAGCGAGACCTGCGGCAGCAGATAGGTCTGCGGCCACAACGTC
>DASZRO010000007.1 GCA_035550055.1 Mycobacteriales bacterium
GACATCCACTTCCAGCCGCGCTACATCTTCTCGGCGATCGACGCCGGCTGTGCCGCCGTACGGGTCAATCCGGGCAACATCAAGGAGTTCGACGGCCGGGTGCGAGATGTCGCGCTCGCTGCCAAGGACGCCGGGATCCCGATCCGGATCGGGGTCAACGCCGGCTCACTCGACAAGCGCTTCCTCGAAAAGCACGGTGGTCCGACGCCCGCGGCGCTCGTGGACAGTGCGCTGTGGGAGTGCTCGCTGTTCGAGGAGCACGACTTCACCGACATCAAGATCTCGGTGAAGCACCACGACCCGGTGGTGATGGTGTCGGCGTACCGGCTGCTCGCGCAGCAGTGCGACTACCCGCTCCACCTCGGGGTGACCGAGGCCGGCCCTGCCTTCCAGGGGACGATCAAGTCGGCCGTTGCCTTCGGCGCGCTCCTCGCGGAGGGAATCGGCGACACCATCCGGGTCTCGCTGTCGGCGCCGCCGGTGGAGGAGGTCAAGGTCGGCATCGCGATCCTGTCCTCGCTCGGCCTTCGGCCGCGCCGACTGGAGATCGTGTCCTGCCCGTCGTGCGGTCGAGCGCAGGTCGACGTCTACACGCTCGCCGAGAAGGTCCAGGCGGGCCTCGAGGGCATGACGGTCCCGTTGCGGGTAGCCGTGATGGGCTGCGTCGTCAACGGACCCGGGGAGGCGCGTGAAGCCGACCTCGGTGTGGCCTCGGGCAACGGCAAGGGGCAGATCTTCGTCAAGGGCGAGGTCATCAAGACCGTCCCGGAGGCGCAGATCGTCGAGACGCTGATCGAGGAGGCGATGCGCCTCGCCGAGCAGATGGAAGCCGCGGGCGATGCGGAAGGCGAGCCCAGCGTGTCAGTCGGCTGACGAGCTCCCCTTGATCCGGGTCCTCGACGACAAAGACATGCCGGCGGTGCTCGACCTGCTCGGTGCTGACCCGGTCAGCAACGTCTTCGTCGCCTCTCGCATCGACGCCGCCGGGCTCGCGCCGCAGCGGCTCGGCGCGCAGGTGTGGGGTTACGGGCGCGGCAGCCACCCGACGGCGCTGTGCTACTCGGGCGCCAACCTGGTGCCGGTCGGCGCGGACGAGCCGGCGCTTCGCGCGTTTGCCGAGCACGCGGCGAGACAAGGTCGCCGTTGCTCCTCGATCGTCGGCCCGGCCGAGATGGTGGCGACGTTGTGGGAGGACCTCGAGGCGAGCTGGGGACCCGCGCGAGAGCTCCGGATGCGCCAACCCCTGATGCTGACCACCTCCTACGCCACGACGGATCCGGACACCGCGGTACGACGGGTGCGCCCGGAGGAGCTCGAGCTGCTCCTGCCGGCGAGCATCGCGATGTTCACCGAGGAGGTCGGGGTCTCGCCCGTCGCCGGCGACGGCGGCGCGCTCTACCGGGCAAGGGTGCGCGAACTGATCGCTGCCGGCCGGGCGTTCGCGCGCATCGACGGCGATCGGGTCGTGTTCAAGGCCGAGGTCGCCGCCGTCACCAAAGGCGTCTGTCAGCTGCAGGGCGTCTGGGTGGAGCCGTCGCAGCGAGGCCGCGGCTTGTCGGTCGCCGGGATGGCCGCGGTCGTGGCCGCCTGCCTGCGTGACATCGCCCCCGCCGTGTCGCTGTACGTCAACGACTTCAACCTCCCGGCCCGCCGCGCGTACGAGCGCGTCGGGTTCAGCGAGGTCGGCAGCTTCGCCTCGGTGTTGTTCTGATCGACCCCTGCCCGGCCGGTCCTCGTTAGGTAACGAATCGGTCTCCGCGGCTCGCGCCCATTGCGTTCGTCGTGCGACTAGCGCTTTGATGCGCCTAGCGGTGGGGGGAACCGACGGGGCAGGAGTCCTTTTGATGCGTCTTCGCTGGCAGTCGTCTCGGGTCAGGTACGGAGTCATCGGCGCCACCTTGGCGATCGGCGCCGTCGCGTGTGGTTCCGGAAGCAGCGGCGGGTCCGGACCGTCCTCGTCGGGCAGCAACAGCCCCGCATCGGGCACGGTCGTGCTCGGTACGACGGACCAGATCGTCTCCGTCGACCCGGCAGGCTCCTACGATCTGCCGTCCTGGACCGTGCAGTACAACGTCTTCCAGCAGCTGCTCGAGGTGCCGCCGGGCACCTCCAACATCGCTCCCGAGGCGGCGTCGTGCGCGTTCCAGGGCAGCACGACGTACGTCTGCACCATGCAGCCCGGGCAGGAGTTCTCCAACGGGGACCCGGTGACGGCGCAAGACGTCGTGTACTCCTTCAACCGGGTGCTCAAGATCAACAGCCCCACCGGTCCTGCGTCGCTGTTCGCACCGATGAAGACCGTCACGGCGTCGGGCGACAAGGTCACCTTCACGCTGACCGCACCGGACGCGGCGTGGCCCTACGTGCTGACCACCGCGGCCGGCTCGATCGTCGATCCGAAGGTGTTCCCGGCCGACAAGCTGCTGCCGGATTCCCAGGCGATCGGTTCAGGCCCGTACGAGCTCTCGCAGTACACCGCAAACCAGCTCGCGGAGTTCACCCCCAACCCGCACTACGGCGGCGCCGACCAGCTGTCGAACTCGAAGTTCATCGTGAAGTACGAGCAGGACGCCTCCACCCTGGTCTCGGACGCACAGTCGGGTGGCGTCGACATCGCCTACCGCACGCTGTCGCCGACCCAGCTCCAGGCGCTGCAGGGCTCGAACGGCATCACCTTGGTGCAGGGCAAGGGCATCGAGATCCGTTACCTGGTCTTCAACGAGAAGCTCGGTCCGGGAACGGCCAACGCCCAGGGTCTCGCGATCCGGCAGGCGGTCGCGCAGTCGATCGATCGTTCCTCGATCGCCTCGAACGTCTACCGCGGCACCGTCACCCCGGCGTACTCGATCGTGCCGCAAGGACTCAACTTCGCAACCGAGGCGCTGAAGACGCAGTACGGCGCGGACCCGGACGTGGCGAAGGCCAAGGCGACGCTCGCGGCGGCGGGCGTGAAGACGCCGGTGTCGTTCACGCTCTGGTACAACGTCAACCACTACAACGACGGCGACCTCGCCACCGAGCTGATGCGCGAGCTCAACGCGACCGGTCTGTTCAAGGTCAAGCTGCAGACCGCCGAGTGGGCGACCTACGAGAAGTCGGCGCTGTCCGACGGGTACGGCGTCTACCTGTTCGGCTGGTTCCCGGACTACCCGGACGCCGACGACTACACCGAGCCGTTCTTCATCTGCAACAAGGACTTCCTGGACGACCACTACTGCAGCCAGCAGGTCGACAAGGACCTCAGCGCGGAGGAGGCGTCGAGCGACAGCTCGAAGCGGTCCGCCGCCTTCGCCGACATGCAGGACGTGCTTGCCAAGGACGTTCCGGTGATCCCGATCTGGCAGGGCGGGCAGGTCGCGGCCGTGGGCTCGGGCGTCACGGGCGTGCAGTCGACGCTCGACCCGTCCTACACCTTCCGGTTCTGGCTGGTCGGCAAGAGCTGAGAGCTGCGCGAACCCAGCTCGCTAGCTAGTGGCGGCGACGACAGGATCGCTGCGTCGGTATCTGCTGACGCGGCTGATCCTCGTCGTACCGATGGTGTTCATCCTGCTCACCATCGTGTTCCTGCTGATGCGCGTCGCGCCGGGCAACCCGATCGCGGCCTCGGTCGGCGCCCACCTCACCCCGGCTCAGCTCAAGGTCCGTGAGGCGCAGGCCGGATTCAACAAGCCGCTGATCGTGCAGTACGGCAAGTACCTGGAGCAGGTGGTGACCGGCAACTTCGGCACGACGATCACCGACGACCGCCCGGTCACCCAGATCATCCAGCAGAACGGCGCGGCAACCCTCGAGCTGACGGTCTCGGCGATGTTCATCGCGGTCCTCGTCGGCATCCCGCTCGGGCTGCTCGCCGGCCGGATGCGTGACACGTGGGTGGACGTGTCCTCGCGGGTGTTCGGCATCGTGATCTACGCGGCGCCGGTGTTCTTCCTCGGCCTGCTCGCTCAGGAGCTGTTCGGCCACGTCCTGCACTGGTTGCCGCCGACCAGCCAGGCCGACGTGCTGACCCAGCTCGACATCAAGCCGCACACGAACATCCTCGTGCTCGACGCGATGATCGACGGGAAGTGGGGTGACATCCCCGGGCTGCTGAAGCATCTGGTGCTGCCGGCCACCGTGCTCGGGCTGACGATCTCCGGCGTGATCATCCGGCTGGTCCGCGTCAACGTGATCCAGACGATGAAGGGCGACTACATCGAGGCGGCGAGAGCGCGCGGTATCAGCGAGCGCGGTGTTGCGGTGCGCCACGCGCTCCGCAACGCGATGGTGCCCATCGTCACGGTCACTGGGCTCCAGGCCGCGCTGCTGATGTCCGGTGCCGTCCTCACCGAGCAGACCTTCAACTGGCCGGGCATCGGCAACCGGCTGGTGTTCTACCTGGAGGCGCGTGACTACACCGCGGTGCAAGGCATCGTCACGGCCTTCACGCTTGCCGTCGTCGTCATCAGCCTGCTGATCGACATCATCAACGCCTGGATCGACCCGCGGGTGAGGTTCTGATGCGCCGCCTCCGCGATCTGCGCGGCCTGCCGAGGGTGCTGTTCCTCGTCGGACTGACGATCACCGTCGTCTTCGTCGTACTCGCGGTCTTCGCGCCGCTGATCGCGCCGTACGGCTACAACCAGTACCTCGCGCACGGCGTGCGTTTCCCGCAGCAGGCGCCACCGTCGGTCCACCATCTGCTCGGTACGACGGTGCAGTCCGACGACGTCCTCTCGCGCGTCATCTGGGGAGCCCGCACCTCGATCGAGGTCGTGGTCCTCGCGCTGCTGCTCAGCATCGTGGTCGGCGTGCCGCTCGGCCTGATCTCCGGCTACTTCGGCGGCTGGATCGATCGCGTCCTCGTGCTGGTCAACGACTCGCTCATCGCCTTCCCGTACCTGCTGCTGGCGATCGTGATCGCGTTCCTGCTGCAGGGCTCGATCGGCGGCGGCGTCGCAACGGCCGCGATCGCCATCACCGTGATCTACATCCCGCAGTACTTCCGGGTGGTCCGCAACAGCGTCCTGTCGGTTCGCGAAGAGCCCTACGTCGAGGCGGGCCGGGTCATCGGCGCCCGGCCGCGGACGGTCATCACCCGCTACGTCTTCGCCAACGTCGTGCAGTCGGTCCCGGTGCTCGCCTCGCTGAACGCGGCCGACGCGATCCTGACTCTCGCCGCACTTTCGTTCCTCGGCATCGGCATCGACCCGTCCGCCGCCGCCGAATGGGGATACGACATCTCGCGCGGGATCGACGACGCGCAGGCCGGGTACTGGTGGACCGGGCTGTTCCCCGGCCTGGCGATCATCCTGCTCGTGACCGGTCTCACGCTGGTCGGCGAGAGCCTCAACGACACGATCAACCCGGTGCTGCGGCAGCGCCGGTTCGGGCGGCTCGCCCGGCCCGAAGAGCCGCCGGTCGTGTCATTGACGGCGCAGGTTCCTGCCACACCGGTGATCCGGGTGCGCGACCTGCGGGTCTGGTACGCCAGCGAGCGCGGTCCGGTGCAGGCGGTCGACGGCGTGTCCTTCGACGTCCGCCAGGGGGAGACCCTCGGCGTGGTCGGCGAGTCCGGCTGCGGGAAGTCGACGCTGGCGCGGGGGCTGCTCGGCCTGTTGCCGGCGGGTGCGATCAGCGACGGTGTCGTCGAGCTCGAAGGGCGCAACCTGGTCGGGCTGGCTCCCGAAGAGCTGCGCTGGCTGCGCGGCCCCTCGCTCGGCATGGTCTTCCAGGAGCCGATGACCCGGCTCGATCCGCTGATGCGGGTGAGCGCTCACTTCGCAGAGGTGCTGCGTACCCACGAAGGGCAGCTCTCGGACGACGAGATCCGCCGTCGGTCGCTCGACGCGCTCGCCGGGATGGGCATCCCGCCGACCCGCTTCGACAACTACCCGTACGAGTTCTCCGGTGGCATGCGCCAGCGCATCCTGATCGCGCTCACCCTGGTCCTGCAGCCGAAGTTCGTCGTCGCCGACGAGCCGACCACGGCGCTGGACGTGCTGGTGGAGGCACAGATCCTCGCGATCCTCGCCGACGTGAAGCGCAACTTCGACACCTCGATCCTGTTCATCACCCACAACCTCGGGATCGTGGCGGAGGCGTGCGACCGGATCGCCGTGATGTACGCCGGGCGCATCGTCGAGCAAGGCCCGGTGTCGTCGGTGTTCGCCGATCCGCAGCACCCCTACACCCGGGAACTGCTCGCCTCGACGATCAGCCTGTCGACCACCGGACTGCACTACATCGAGGGCTCACCGCCGGACCTTGCTGCGCCGCCGTCCGGTTGCCGCTTCCACCCACGGTGCCCGGCGGTCATGGACGTCTGCTCCGAACGCTTCCCGCAGCCGGTCGAGCTCGGCGGCGGCCACCCGGTGGAGTGTTGGCTCCATGTCTGACGACGTGCTGCTCGAGCTCGACGACGTCCGAGTCCACTTCGGCCTGCGCGGCAGCTTCCTGCAACGCATGGCGGGCCGTGACGTCGGATCGGTCAAGGCGGTCGACGGCGTCAGCCTCACGCTGCGACGCGGCGAGGTGCTGGGCGTGGTCGGCGAGTCCGGCAGCGGCAAGACGACGTTGGGTCGCGCAGCGCTGCGTACCGTGCCGGTCACCTCCGGGTCGGTCCGCTTCGACGGGATCGACCTGACGAACCTGCGGGAGTCCGGCATGCGGCCGCTGCGCCGGCGTATGCAGCTCGTGTTCCAGGACCCCAACGCCTCTCTCAACCCGGCGATGACGATCGGGGAGGCCGTCGGTGACCCGCTACGGATTCACGGCATCGCGAAAGACAAGGCGGCGCGGCGCGCACTGGTCGCCGAGACCCTCGAGCGGGTCGGCCTGACGCCGGCGGAGCGCTACATCGACAGCTACCCCGCCAACCTCTCCGGCGGGCAGAAGCAGCGCGTCGTGATCGCTCGCGCGGTCATCTGCGGTCCCGACCTGCTCGTCGCCGACGAGCCGGTGTCGATGCTCGACATGAGCGTGCGCGCCCGGATCCTCGACCTGATGCTCGACCTCAAGCGCGACCTCGGGCTCACCTACCTCTACGTCACGCACGACCTCGCCACTGCGAAGTTCTTCTGCGACACCATCGCGATCATGTACCTCGGCCGGGTCGTCGAGTACGGACCTGCCGCCGAGATCTACGCCAACCCTCGCCACCCCTACACCCAAGCGCTGCTGCGCGCGATCCCGGAGCCCGATCCGGCGCGTTCGGTCGCACGGGACCTGCCGCGCGGAGAGGTGCCCGACGCCGCTGCACCTCCGCTCGGCTGTTCGTTCCATCCACGCTGTCCCGTCGCCTTCGAGCAGTGCGGGTGGGAGAGCCGTGATCTCGCCGACCTCCTCGAGCGGCACTGGGTCCGCCCGGGCTCCGACTACGAGACCGAACGCGCGGTGGTCGGTTCGATCGAAGCGCTGGAGCGGCCGAGTACGACGGCTCGCCTCGCCGCAGGCGGTGGGCGATCCGGGGCGGACGTCGGCCACCTGCTCGACGCGATCCGTCACGAGAACCCCGCCGAGCCGCTGTGGAAGGGTGTGCAGGACACCGAGCAGGAACCGGGCGCGGTCACGGTCCACTTCCGCGACGACTGGGTCGACCCTGCGCTCTACGACGTCGGTACGACCCGCGTGGCGTGTCTGAAATATCGCGAGGAGCCGCGCGAGGCGACCTCCTAGTCTCGTCCCATGGTCACGCGGATGTCGCAGCTGTTCCTTCGTACCTTGCGCGACGATCCGGCGGACGCGGAGCTGCCCAGCCATCGCCTGCTCGTCCGCGCCGGCTACATCCGCCGGCTGGCGCCCGGGATCTACTCCTGGCTGCCGCTCGGCAAGCGCATCCTCGACAACGTTGCGAACGTCGTCCGCGAGGAGATGAACCGGATCGGCGCGCAGGAAGTGCTGTTCCCGGCGATGATCCCGCGCGAGGTCTTCGACGCGAGCGGTCGCTACGAGAGCTACGGCGAAGGGATCTTCCGGCTGCACGACCGCAAGGACAACGACTACCTCCTCGCGCCGACGCACGAGGAGCTGTTCACGCTGCTGGTGAAGAGCGAGTACGCGTCCTACCGCGACTACCCGGTCTCGCTCTACCAGATCCAGACGAAGTACCGCGACGAAGCCCGCCCCCGGGCCGGCCTGCTGCGGGGCCGTGAGTTCGTGATGAAGGACTCCTACTCCTTCGATCTCGACGAGGAAGGCCTGCAGGCCTCCTACGACGCTCATCGCGAGGCCTATCAGCGGATCTTCACCCGGCTGGGACTCGACTACCGGATCGCGTTCGCGGTCTCGGGGGCGATGGGCGGTTCGGCGAGCGAGGAGTTCCTCGCGCCCGCGGAGTACGGCGAGGACACCTTCGTCCAGTGCGCCAACTGCGACTACACCGCCAACACCGAGGCGGTGGAGATTCGCACCCCTGACCCGGTCGACCCGTCCGGACGCCCCCCGAGCGAGGTCCTCGACACGCCGAACACGCCGACGATCGACACGCTTGTGGCGTTGCTCACGGAGCGTGGCGTCGCCGAAAGTGCCGCCGACACGTTGAAGAACGTGGTGCTCAAGACGCGTGAGCCGGGCAAGGACTGGGAGCTGCTGGTCGTCGGCGTACCGGGCGATCGCGAGGTCGACCTCAAGCGGATCGGCGGGCAGCTCGAGCCCACCGAGGTCGAGGTCGCCGACGCCGAGCTGATCAAGACGGTGCCGGGTCTGGTGCCCGGTTACATCGGGCCGCAGCGGCTCGCCGAGTGGGGGGTGCGCTACCTCGTCGACCCGACCGTCGTACCGGGCAGCTCCTGGGTCACCGGCGCCAACGAAGCCGACCGGCACGCCGCCAACGTCGTGCGGGGTCGCGACTTCGAGCCGGCCGGGGAGCTCGGCGCGGTGGAGATCCGCGACGGTGACCGCTGCGGCCGCTGCGGCGGCGAGCTCTCGATCGCGCGCGGCATCGAGATCGGCCACGTGTTCCAGCTCGGCAAGAAGTACGCGGACGCGTTCTCCCTCGACGCGCAAGGTCCCGATGGCGAGGCGATCCGGATCACGATGGGCTCCTACGGGATCGGCGTCTCCCGTGCCGTCGCCGCCGTCGCCGAGCAGCGGCTCGACGACGCCGGCCTGTGCTGGCCGGCCTCGATCGCGCCGTTCGAGTTCCACATCGTCCCGGTGGGCAAGGACGACGCTCCGCTGGCGGCGGCGACCAAGCTGGCGGAGGACCTCGAAGCGGCCGGCCGACGTGTCCTGCTCGACGACCGCGCCGGCTCAGCGGGGGCGAAGTTCGCCGACGCCGACCTGCTCGGCATGCCGACGATCATCGTGGTCGGCAAGGCGCTGGCCGACGGCAACATCGAAGTGAAGGACCGGGCCAGCGGCGAACGCCGTACCGTCCCGCTGGCCGACGCCGTCACCGCTCTCACCTGACCGGCCCGCCCCGGTTCGAAGTAGCACACAACCACCTCCCAGAACCGGACACGACGCCGCGATTCGGGCATTTCGAGCCGGGTTGTGTGCTACTTCGGATCAGGGGCGGCCCGGGAGGGGGGTCGAGGCGCCCCACAGCGCGGCCGACTCGGCCGCGTCGGTCAGCCAGCCGACCGCCAGCTCACGGGCCGGCGAGCCCGCCGGGCTCGCCGCCGCCAGGTCCCAGGCGGCGCCCGCCGCGCCGTTCTCCAGGGTGCCGGCCAGGCGGCGGGCGCTCGCCGGATCGGTGACGGCGAACGGCATCTGGTACGCCGGTTGCGCCGCGCCGGCAACCGCCCCGATCTGCTGGATCAGCGCGGCGATCTGGTCGCGCAGCACCTGGTGGGCGGTCAGCCTGGTCGCGGCGTAGCGCTGCGCCTTGCCCGACAAGTGCGCGCCGACCACGCCGTAGCCGTAGACGACCGCCTGCTCGGCGGCGAGCGCTTCGCGAAGCCCGGCGAGCTCACTCACGCCGCACTCACTCGGGCGCTCACCGTGTGTGCCGCGCAGATGCTCGCGAGCAGCGCGGCATTCGCGCCGGTGACGGCGCCGACCGCGGCGTCGTGGAGCGAGGCAGCGCTCGATTCGAGCAACGACTGGATCGACGGGCCGAGCGTGGTCACGGGGGTCGGCGTGGGCATCGGCGTGGCAGGTGCGGTGCCGCCGAGTGCGCTGAGGTGCGCCACGTGGGTGGCTCGGGCGGCAGCGATCGCCACGACGCCCTGGCCGGCCGTGACCGCGATCGCGTCGTCGTACCACGCGATGAGCCGTTGCTCGGTCAGCCGTGCTTCGGCGAGCGCGGCGCCGTCCGGATCCGCCGCCCCGGGATGCCGCGCGGCCGTCGGGTGCTTGCACGCCGCAACGAACAGCAAGCCGGCGCCGAGGATGCTTCGCCGGGTCACCGTGACGGCTGGTCGCACCGTTTCGAGTGTGCCAGTCGTTACCCGCGGCACTATCTTCGGCGAATGGCGAGGACCACACCGGCGCAGTTGCGCGACCTGTTGGGTCCTGTCGTGACCGCGGCCGGGTACGACCTCGAGGACGTCGAAGTCAGTACGGCGGGGCGCCGCAGCGTGGTGCGCGTCGTCGTCGATCGAGACGGCGGCATCGATCTCGACGCGGTCGCCGAGATCTCCCGGCCGGTCTCCGAGGCGCTCGACGCCGCCGACGCCTTCGGGGAGTCCGCCTATGTGCTCGAGGTGACCTCGCCCGGCGTGGACCGGCCGCTCACCGAGCCGCGGCACTGGCGACGCAACGTCGGCCGGTTGGTCGAAGTCGACGGGGTCACCGCCCGGATCGCCGACGCGACCGACAGTGGGGTCGTTCTGGACGTCGACGGCTCCCCGCGCGAGCTCGGGTACGCCGAGCTGGGCGCCGGCAAGGTCGTCGTGGAGTTCTCGCGATGAACTGCCCGCGGAGCGCGCTGTGAACATCGACATCGCTGCCCTCAAAGGGCTGGTGCGGGAGAAGGACGTCTCGCTCGACACGGTCGTCGAGGCGTTGGAGTCCGCCCTGCTCGCGGCGTACGAGCGGACCGACGGCGCCCAGCCGCGCGCTCGCGTCACCCTGGACCGCAAGACCGGCGAGGTGACCGTCCTCGCGCAGGAGGTCGACGAGTCCGGGGAGGTGGTTCGCGAGTACGACGACACGCCGAGCGACTTCGGGCGGATCGCCGCGATGACCGCGAAGCACGTGATCATGTCCCGGCTGCGCGACCACGCCCAGGAGACCACCTACGGCGAGTACGTCGGCAAGGAAGGCGACCTGGTCAGCGGGGTGATCCAGCACCACTCCGGCATGCGCCCCGACGGGCCGGTGCTGGTCGATCTCGGCGACCTCGAAGGCGTGCTGCCGCCCAGCGAGCAGGTGCCGGGGGAGCGCTACGTCCACGGCGAGCGGCTTCGCTGCCTGGTCGTGAGCGTCAACCGGGGACTGCGCGGCGCTCAGGTCACGCTCTCGCGGACCCACCCGAACCTGGTCCGCAAGCTGTTCGCGATGGAGGTCCCGGAGATCGCCGACGGCACCGTCGAGATCGCCGCGATCGCCCGTGAGGCCGGCCACCGCACCAAGGTCGCGGTCCGGTCGAACTCGGCGTCGGTACGCGCCCGGGGGGCCTGCATCGGCCCGATGGGGGCGCGGGTGCGTGCGGTCGTGACCGAGCTGCACGGCGAGAAGATCGACATCGTGGACTGGGCCGAGGACCCGGCCACGTTCGTCGGCAACGCGCTTTCCCCGGCGCAGGTCCTGAGCGTGACGGTGGTCGACGCCGCGATGAAGGCGGCCCGGGTCGTCGTCCCGGACTTCCAGCTGTCGCTGGCGATCGGCAAGGAAGGCCAGAACGCCCGGCTCGCGAACCGGCTGACCGGCTGGCGGATCGACATTCGCTCCGACGTTCAGGGCTAGACTTGTCGGCGGCTTCCAAGCGCGAGCCGGTCCGAACCTGTGTCGGGTGCCGGGTCAGGGCGGCGAAGCCGGAACTGATACGCGTCGTTGCGGTCGCGGGGTCCCTGACCCCGGACCCGCGGGGCACGTCACCGGGACGCGGGGCCTACCTGCATCCCGACCCGACATGTCTCGCGCTGGCGGAACGCCGCCGGGCGTTCCCACGGGCCCTTCGGGCCGGCGGGGCGCTCGACAGCACCGCGCTCGCGGCGTACGTCGCAGTGAGCGGTACCCACGAAAACCAAAGGGACGGAAACGTTCGATGAGCGCTCGATGAGCCACCACCGATGAGAACCACCCTGCACTGACAACGGCTTGCGGAGCTCTCCGTAGGCCACGAAGGAGAGTCTGTGGCCAAGGAGCGAGTATCCGCGCTCGCCAAGCAGATCGGCATGCCGTCGAAGCAGCTGATCGAGTGGCTCAACAACAACGGCGAGTACGTGAAGACGCCGTCGTCCACGGTCGAGGCGCCGGTCGTCGCCAAGGTCTTCGCGGCGTTCCCGCCGGTCGCTGAGGCTGAAAAGCCCGCCCCGAAGGCGACGAAGAAGGCCGCCGCGCCTGAGGTGCCGGCAGCGCCCGACGTCGACTCCGCATCCGCACCGGTCGAGTCGCCAATGACCCCGGCTGCGCCGCTTGCGCCCGCCGCGACGGCGGCGCCCGCCGCGCCGGTGGTTCCCGACG
>DASZRO010000008.1 GCA_035550055.1 Mycobacteriales bacterium
AGCCTGGGCCACCGGGGACGCGAGAGCGCCGACCTGGTGGTGATGGCCGCGTCGGCGATCGAGACCGCCCGGCTCGCCCACCTCTCGCACTTCCCGGACCCGCACGACCGGCTCGGGCGCGACCTGATGTTCCACAACTTCATGGACGGCTTCGGGATCTTCCTCGACCGTCGCATGCACGCCTACCGAGGCCGCTCGACGACGAAGTGCATGGAGGACTTCGCCGATCCCGACTTCCCCGGCGCGCGCGTGTTCGCGAAGACGATGGGCCTGCCCTACTTCCGGGGCGGGATCTGCGAGATCGGCGGTAGCCAGGACGTCATCGCCGAAGCGCAGATCTACCAGTTCCTCCTCGACGCGCTGAGTGCCGTTCCCGGCGGCGCGGTGAAGCCGTTCGGCACCAACTTCAAGACCTTGATGCGCGCCAGCCTGCTCCGTGACCGGTTGTCCGGCATCTCCCACGTCGCCGAGGACCTGCCCTACGCGACGAACCGGGTCGACCTCGACCGCAAGCGCAAGGACTTCCGCGGCGTACCGATCCCGCGGATCACCTACTCCCCCGGCAAGCACGAGCAGGCGGCCATCCTGTTCTACGTGCCGGTCATGACCGCCGTCCTGAAGGCCGCGGGCGCGGCGACGGTGAGCGCCGCGGTCCCGGAGTCGCTCGCCGACAGCCTGACCGGCACCGCGATTCCCCACGGCGCGCACATCATGGGCGGGATGCGGATGGGCAAGAACCCGAAGACGTCGGTCACCGACGCGACCGGCATGGTCCGCGGGCTGGACAACGTCTTCGTGGCCGACGGCTCGGTCTTCCCGAGCAGTGGAGCGCAGAACCCGACCCTGACCATCATGGCGACCGCTCTGCGCAACGCGACCAAGAACTTCGGCCACGGGCACGCCCACCTCGGCCGCGACCACGAGGAGGGCGCACCCTGATGCGCGGACTGATCTTCGGGGTGAGCACCACCCCGGGGGACCCGCTCCCCGACGACGCGCTGCCGGCCGAGAAGGCGCTCGCGACGGTGCCGATGGACCTGCGCGAGATCCCGGACCCGGCGCTGCCTGCGGACGACTGGGTGATCCTGGAGACCAAGATGTGCGGGATCTGCGGATCCGACGCCAAGCAGGTCTTCATGGACGGCGACGGCGACAACGCCATGACCTCGCTGATCAGCTTCCCGCAGGTCCTGGGCCATGAGGTGATCGGCGAGATCGTCGAGGCCGGCGCAGCATCCGGGCGCCGGGTCGGCGAGCGCGTCGTACTCAACCCGTGGCTGTCCTGCGGACCGCGCGGCATCTCCCCGCTCTGCCCGTCCTGCCAGGCGGGCGAGTTCAACCTCTGCCACCACTTCACGGAAGGCCATCTCGCCCCGGGCATCCACACCGGCAACTCCTCGACCGCGAGCGGCGGCTTCGCCGAGCTCGTCCCCGCGCACACGTCGATGGCCATCCCGTGCCCCGACGGCGTGCCGGACGAGGTGGCCGTGCTCGCCGACCCCTTCTCGGTCGCGCTGCACTCCGTGCTGCGCAATCCCCCACAGGCCGGCGGCAAGGCGCTGGTGTACGGCATCGGCGCGCTCGGCCTGTCGACCCTCGCCGTGCTGGCCAAGCTGCACCCCGACGTCGAGGTCGGCGCGGTCGTGAAATGGCAGCACCAGGCCGACGCCGCGGCCCGTCACGGGGCGAAGGCGTTCTTCCACGACCCGAGCTCGGCCTTGGTCGACGCGGTCGCCGACTGGTCGCAGGGCACCCTCTATCACCCGTGGGAAGGTCTGCCGATGACCTTCCCGGGTGGGGTCGACATCGTGTACGACACGGTCGCGGCGCCGTCGACGATGGAGGTCGCGGTCCGCGTGCTGCGGGCCCGTGGCCGGCTGGTGATGACCGGGGTGAGCCAGGCCGGCCGGTTCGAGTGGAGCCCGTGGTACTTCAAGGAGCTCAACCTGATCGGGTCCAACGCGTTCGGGGTCGAGGAGATCGGCGGCGTCCGCAAGCACGCCATCGCGCACTACCTCGACTGGGCCGCGACCGGCGGGATCGACGTGAGCGACATGCTCACGCACACCTTCCGGCTCGACACCTGGCGCGACGCGTTCGGCGCGAACGCCCGGCAGGGCGAGACCGGCACGATCAAGGTGGCGTTCGACTACCGATGAGCCGACACCGGGAAGTGGCATGAGGGCGGCCGTGATCGAAGGGCCCGGGCGGCTGGCCGTCCGGGACGTCGACCGTGCCGAGCCGGGACCGGGCGAGGTGCTGGTCCAGGTCGAGTACTGCGGGATCTGCGGCACCGACCTGCACGGCGCGCTGGAGGGCTGGATGCCACCCGGCACGATCCCCGGACACGAGTGGTCGGGCCGGATCGCGGCGACCGGGCCGGACGTCACGGACTGGTCGGTCGGCGATCTCGTCGTCGGCGGCCCGCCGTGGTGCGGCGAGTGCGAGTGGTGCCGTGCCGGCCGGCCGGCGCTGTGCGTGGCCGACCCGATGCGCGGCGACAGCGTGAACCACGCCGGATCCGACGTCGGCGGCGCGTTCGCGGAGTTCCATCTCGCAACCGCACGCTCGCTGCACGCCGTACCGGAAGGCCTCGACCTACGCGTCGCCGCGCTGTCCGAGCCGCTGGCGGTCGCCCTGCACGGGATCACGGCGGCGAGGCTGCCGGACGGTCCCAAGGGCCTGCGGATCCTGGTCAGCGGCGGCGGCCCGCTTGGCCAGCTGGTCGCGGCGGCGCTGCTCGCTGACGGCGCGGACGAGGTCACGGTGAGCGAGCCGGCCGCGTCCCGACGCGACCGGGCGAAGGCGATCGGCGCCCACCACGTCGTCGCACCCGACCAGCTGCCCGCCGTACCCGAGATGCCGACCCAGGCGCACCAGGACGGGTACGACGTCGTCATCGAGACCTCGGGAGTGGCGGCCGCGATCACCACGGGTCTCGGCCTGCTGCGCCCGACCGGGACCTTGGTGCTGCTCGGGACCGGTGCGATGAGCGTGCGGCTCGACGCGATCCGTATCCTGCTCAACGAGCTCGTCGTGACCGGCGCCTACTGCTACGACGCAGGCGGCATAGACGCCGCATTGGCGCTGCTCGCGTCGGGAAGGCTTCCGACGCAGGCCCTCGTGTGTCCCGACGACGTCGGGCTGGACGACCTGCTGAACACGATGCGCCGGTTACAAGCCGGCGAGATCCCGACGAAAGCGTTGGTGCGGCCATGACCGAGGCGAAGACGAAGGACCATCCGCGGTTCAACCACGTCGCGATGACCGTGCCGGCCGACCTGCTCGACGAGGCGGGCCGCAAGGCGATCCTCGACTTCTACGGAGAGGTGTTCGGCTGGCAGGAGCTGCCAACCGAGACGATCGACCGCAAGCGCCTGGTGATGATGGCGTACGAGTTCGGGCAGTTCGTCTTCATCGAAGCCGACGACAACCCGATGACCGCGACCACCGTCGACCACTACGGGATGTCGGTGTCCACCCTCGCCGAGCTCGAGGAGTTCTACGCCAGGGCCAAGGCCTACAGCGAGCGCGACCCCCGGACGGTGCTCGAGGAGAAGATGCTCGACGACTTCGGGGTCCTCGAGCTGCACGCCTTCTACGTCCGGCACATCCTGCCGCTGAAGGTGGAAGTGCAGTACTTCGACTGGAAGCCGCAGCAGTGAGCCGCTCCCCGTCCAGGCCGACCTCCGCCGCAGCGCGCGGCGGTGCCCCGGCCCAGGAGCGCGAGCTCCGGGCGCAGGGGCGCAAGACCATGCAGCGGCTGCTCGCCGCGGGCCGGTCGGTGTTCGAGGCGCAGGGCCTGCACAACGCCCGGGTCGACGACATCGTCAAGGCCGCGAAGACCTCCCACGGCACCTTCTACCTGTACTTCTCCAACAAGGAAGACCTGTTCAAGGCGCTCGCGCTCGACGCGGCAGCCGACATGGAGCGGCTCGCCGCCTCGCTCGGCCCGATCACCCCGGACGAGGAAGGCCGGGAGGCGATCCGGGAGTGGGTCACCCAGTTCGTCGACACGTACGCCGCGCACGGCAGCGTGATCCGCGCCCAGACCGAGTGGGAGTTCTCCGACCGCGACCTCGGCAAGCGCGCACACGGCACCCTCATCCAGATCTCGGGGGCGCTCGCCGCCCGGATCCACGAGGTCCGTCCGCTCGACGACCACGGCCTGGCCGAAGGGCTCGCCTGCCTGTCGATGCTGGAACGCTTCAACTACTTCCGGCAGTCGCACCAGGTGGAGGTGTCGCGCGAGGACGCGATCGACACGCTGACCCGTGCGGTGTTCGAGGGCTTCTTCGTGCCCGACCGCGGTATCGCGCGGCGCCGCGCCCGGACCGTCACCTCGCGGCCGCGCCGGGTCCGCAAAGCCGGCTGAGCGGGCGTGGGCGAGAATATGCGGCATGTCGGAGGCTGACGCCGCCGTCAGGGTGGAACCCGGCGGCCTGGCGCATGGACCGGACGAGCACGACGTCCCCAAGGGCGGCCGCAGCGGGTTCACCGTCATCGGCGGCCGGCAGGTCCACTACCTCGAGTGGGGGCCCGCGTCGGCCCCTGCCGTCCTCGCCATGCACGGCGGCGGGCAGACGGCGTACATGTTCGAAGACATCGGCTACACGCTGCGCGAGCGGTTGCACGTCATCGCGATCGACCTGCCCGGCCACGGTGAGTCCGGCTCGCTGACCGAGGAGGGCGTGTCCCGGCAGGCGTTCGCCGAGACGCTGCCGCCGCTGCTCGACGACTTCGGCGTGCGGCCCGTGGCGATCATCGGCGCCTCACTCGGCGGCATCATCGGGCTGACCCTCGCCGCGGCGCACCCCGAGCTGGTCTCGGCCCTCGTGATGATCGACGTCGGGCACAAGCTGGAGCCGGCCGGCGTACAGCGAATCATCGACTTCATGACCAAGCACGAGTCGTTCGGGTCGTTGGAAGAGGCGGCCGCAGCGATCGCGGAGTACCTGCCGAACCGCAAGCCGTCGCCACCCGACCGGCTCAAGCGCAACCTGCGGCAGCGCCCGGACGGCCGGTGGGTGTGGAAGCACAGCCTGGGCCGGATCAGCCGCGAGCGGCTTCGAGACGTCAACGTGAACTGGGAGAACGACATCCTGATCGGCCTCGGCGAGGAGGCCGCGACCGTCACCGTCCCGGTCCTGGTCCTGCGGGGCGCATCGAGCGACGTGCTGTCCAGCGACGGCGCGAACGAGGTGACCTCGATCCTGCCCAACGCTCGCCTCGCGACGATCAGCTCGGCAGGTCACCTGGCGGCCGGCGACAACCCGGCGTCGACCGCCAACCTGATCAAGGACTTCTTCGACGAGGTCCTCCCCACCACAACCAACTAGCCGCAACAGCGCAAACGAAAGGTCACATGTCATGGGTCTGCTCGACGGCAAGGTCGCCATCGTCACTGGCGCTGGCCGGGGTCTCGGGAGGGCCCACGCCCTGCTCCTCGCCTCGGAAGGCGCCCGGGTCGTGGTCAACGACCTCGGCGGCGAGTGGGACGGCCAGGGGACGGACAACCGTCCAGCCGCAGAGGTGGTCGAGGAGATCAAGGCGGCCGGTGGCGACGCGGTCGCCAACTACGACAGCTGCTCGAGCTTCAAGGCCGCCGAGAACCTGATCAGCCAGGCGGTCGACACCTTCGGCGGCCTCGACATCCTCGTCAACAACGCGGGCATCCTGCGCGACAAGATGAGCTACAACATGTCGGAGGAAGACTGGGACTCAGTCATCGACGTACACCTCAAGGGCCACTTCGCCACGACCCACTTCGCCGGCGCCTACTGGCGGTCGCGGTCCAAGGCCGGTGACGAGGTGTACGGCAGGGTCATCAACACCAGCAGCGAGTCCGGCCTGTTCGGCAACGCCGGCCAGATGAACTACGCCGCCGCGAAGGCGGGCATCGTGGCAATGACCTGGGTGACGGCACGCGAGTACGCGAAGATCGGCGTGACGGCCAACGCGATCGCACCCCGCGCGCGTACCCGGATGACCGAGCTCACCTTCGCGGGCTTCGGCTCCACCGAGGAGGGCGCCTTCGACGCGTTCGCGCCGGAGAACGTCTCCCCCGTGATCGGCTGGCTGGCCAGCCCCGCAGCCGCCGACGTGTCCGGCCAGGTGTTCGTCGTGTGGGGCAGCGAGGTGCAGGTCGCCCGCGGCTTCAGCCTCGGCGGCTCGATCGACGCAGGCGGCAAGGCGTGGACGGTCGATGGCCTGATCGACGCGGCGCCCACGCTGTTCGCCAAGCACGACTCCGGCGTGCCGCCGTTCCAGCTGCTGTAGGACGCACCGCTTCACATGGCGCTGATTCCCGACCAGCTGCGCTGGGTCGCCGAACGCATCCCGGACGAGGCTGCGTTCGTCGTCGACGGCATCGGCTCCATCACCTACGGCGAGTGGCACGCGAACTCCTCGCGGCTGGCACACGGCTTGATCGACGCCGGGGTGACGGCCGGGGACCGCGTGGCGGTGGTGCTGCGGCCGGAGGACGGGCTCGCGTTCGTGCAGACCTACTCGGCGATCCACAAAGCTGGTGGCGTCGCCGTGCCGGTCAACGTCCGCATGGCGGCGAACCTCGTCGGAGGGGTGCTCGAGCACTGCGAACCGGCCGTCACCATCGTCGCGCCCGAGCTGGCCCACCTCGCACCGCGCGGGGTGGGCTGGGAGAGCCTGCTCACCGACGACGCCGAGGACGTGCAGGTCGATCGTGACCCCGACGACCTCGCGGAGATCCTCTACACGTCGGGCACCACTAGCGCGCCGAAGGGCGTGGCGATCCGGCACAGCAACTCCGCGATGATCATCACCGCCGAGCCGGAGTGGACCGGGCGGCCGTGGCTGCACGCCTGCCCGATGTTCACCTTCTCCGGGATGACGTTCGTCTACCAGCCGATGCGCATGGGGATGTACACGCTCTACCTGCCGAAGTTCGCCACCGCCGACTGGCTGCGGCTGATCGAGTCAGCCAAGCCGAAGTGCGTGTTCCTCGTCCCGGCGATGGTGGAGCTGCTGCTCGCCGATCCCGCCATGGCTAGCTCCGACTGGTCGAGCGTGGAGATGGTCTCGGTCGGCTCGGCCCCGATCGCCCCGGCGACCCTGCTCGCGCTGCAAGAGCTGGTCCCCGACGCGATGGTGACCAACTCGTACTCGATGACCGAGGCAGGGACGGCGTACTTCTTCATGCCGAAGGGCGAGCTCGTGAAGCGTCCCGGCTCGGTCGGGCTCGCGGTCCCGCCGGCCAAGGTGCGGATCGTGGACGACGAGGACGCCGAGGTCCCGGTCGGCGAGATCGGCAACGTGCAGGTGAAACCGGCCGGCAAGCTACGCGAGTACTACAAGGTGCCGGCCGAGGCGCAGGAGATGTTCCACCCGGACGGCTGGTTGCGCACCGGCGACCTCGGCAAGCTCGACGATGACGGCTACCTCTACATCGCGGGCCGGGCCAAGGACGTCATCATCCGCGGTGGGCTCAACATCCACGCCACCGACGTGGAGTCCGCGCTCTACGAGCACCCGGGCGTGCGCGAGGCGGCCGTCGTGGGCGTCGAGCACCCAGTCCTCGGCGAGGACGTGGTCGGCTTCGTCGTACTCACCGAACCGGGCGCCGCGACGGTCGAGGACCTGGTCGCGTGGTGCCGGCAGCGGGTCGCCGACTACGCCGCGCCGCGGCGGATCTACCTGGTCGAGGAGTTCCCGAGGAACGCGACGGGCAAGGTCCTCAAGCGTGAGCTCCAGCACCACCCCCTGCTGAAGACCCCACCCTCCGCTCGATAACGACACCTACCCGTCGGGCGCTGCGCTGTCAGGCGGGGATTGTGCCAAGGATGAGATCGGCGACGCGGTGGCGTTGCCAGCCTTGCTTGCCGAGCATGAGGTCGGTGGCCTTGGCCCGCTTGTAGTAGAAGTGCGCGGGGCACTCCCAGGTGAACCCGACCGCGCCATGGATCTGGATGCTCGTGCTGGTCACCGCGATCGCCGCCTCGGGTGCGTACGACTTGGCCATGCTCGCCGCCAGCTCGCGGTCGTCGTCATCGACGTCGGAGCACCAGGCGGCGTAATGGGTGATGACGCGCGCGAGGGTGAGCTCCTGCAGCATCTCCGCGGCCAGGTGCTTCACCGCCTGGAACGTCCCGATCGGGCGGCCGAACTGCACCCGCGCCTTGGAGTACTCGGCCGCGAGCTCGAAGGTGGCTTCCGACGCCCCGATCAGCTCGGCACAGAGCATCACCGCCGCGTCGTCGACGATGCGCCGCAAGAGCCCGGTCTGGTCGCCCGCGGGACCGAGCCGCCGGGCGGTCGTGCCGGACATTGCGAGCCGCCCGAGCTGCCGCGTCGGGTCGAGACCGGGGACCGGCTCGATGTCCGCACCCTCGACCAGGAAACCTGCGAGCCCGTCGCCGTCGTGCGCGACGACGATCACCCAGTCCGCGGTGGGCCCGTCCGCCACGGCCGGTTTGAGCCCGTCGAGGACCCATCCGCCGCCGTCCCTGGTCGCCCGGGTGCGTACCGACACGAGCGGGTCACCGGCGACCGCCATCTCCTCGACCGCGACCGTCCCCCGCTTCGCGCCCGACGCAAGGTCGGCGAGCAGCTCGTCGGCGCCGAGCCGCAGGGCCGCCGATGTCGCGAACACCGCCGACGAGAAGTACGGGCCCGGCAGCGGGACCCGGCCCATCTCCTCGCAGACGACCGTCATGTCGACCAGGCCGAGGCCGAGCCCGCCGTGCTCCTCCGGGATCAGCAGGCCGGGCCAGCCGAGGTCGGCGATCTGCCGCCACAGCCCGTCGGGCATCCGGCCGCCCTCGCCCACCATCGCAAGCATCTCACCCGCCGGGACCATGCCCGCGAGGGCATCCCGGACAGCCTCGCGGAGGGCCTTCTGGTCGTCGTTGAAGTCGAAGTCCACGCCGACATCCTGCGGGTTCGACAACCCTGACGCAAATGTCAGGGAACGCTGCCGGCTGCACCCCACGGCGCGATAGGTTCGGCACCATGGATTTCGCGTACACGCCCGAGGACGAGGCGTTCCGCACCGAGCTGCGGGAGTGGCTCGAGAAGAACCTCGCGGCCTTCGACGAGCAGCCGATCCCCGAGGTGCCGGGGATGACCAAGCTGTACGCGAAGCGGCAGGCCTGGCAGAAGGTCATGGCCGCCGGCGGCTGGGCCGCCATCAACTGGCCCAAGGAGCTCGGGGGCCGCGAGGCGACCCTGATGCAGAACGTCATCTACTCCCAGGAGATGGCGAAGGCGAAGGCGCCGGGCATCTTCAACACCAATGGCATCTGGCAGATCGGCCCGATGATCATCCGCTGGGGCACCCAGGAGCAGAAGGACCGCTGGCTGCACGGCATCCTCTACGCCGACGAGCACTGGTGCCAGGGGTTCTCCGAGCCCGAGGCCGGCTCCGACCTGGCCAACCTGCGGCTGCTCGCGATCCGCGACGGCGATGACTACGTCCTCGACGGCCAGAAGATCTGGATCACCACCGCGCACATCGCCAAGTGGGGCCTGTTCCTGGTGCGCACCGACCCGACGGCGATGGAGCGCGGCGCCAAGCACGACGGCATCACCGCGTTGATCGTCGACATGGAGACCCCGGGCATCACCGCGACACCGATCACCGACATCGTCGGCGAGGACTCGTTCTGCCTCGTGACCTTCGACCAGGCCCGCATCCCCGCCGACTTCTCGCGGCTGGGCAACGAGGGCGAAGGCTGGATGGTCGCGATGGGCACCCTGACCAACGAACGGGTCGGTACGGCGGGGCTGTCGATCACCATGAAGTCCGAGCTCGACCGCGCCGTGGACTGGGCGCGCGAGAACAACCCGGGCGCTCTCGCCGACCCGGACCTGCGGGACCGGCTGGCGCGGGCGTACACCCAGATCGAGATGACCAGACTGCTCAACATGCGGGCGCTGTCGAAGGTGCTCAAGGGCGAGAAGGGCTGGCCAGAGGTCCAGATCGCCAAGCTCCAGTGGAGCCATCTCGCCCAGACCCTCGCCGCGCTGCAGGTGGACCTGCTGGGTACGGCGGCACTGCTGGCGCGAGGCGGGCCGGATGCGGTCGACAAGGGCAACTGGTCGCGGCTGTACAGCTACCAGCGCTACACCTCGATCGGCGCCGGCACCACGCAGGTGCAGAAGAACATCATCGCCGACCGCGCGATCAAGCTGCCACGCAAGTGACAAGGGGCTGACGTCATGCCAAAGCCGAAGAACACGCTGCAACTGGCCGGCTCCGCGATCCTCGTCACGGGCGCGTCCACCGGCATCGGCGCCGCGACCGCCCGAGCACTCGGTGCCGCCGGCGCCCGAGTCGGCCTCGTCGCCCGCCGCAAGGAGCTGCTCGACCAGGTCGCCCAGGAGACCCGCGACGCCGGCGCTCCCGATGTCGAGGTATGGGCCGCGGACCTTTCCGACTTGCCGCTTGCCGAGAAGGTCGCCCTCGAGGCGTGGCAGCGCTTCGGTGCGATCGACGGGCTGGTCAACAACGCCGGCGCGCCGAAGCGCAAGCACGTCACCCGGCTGACCGCGCAAGAGGTCGAAGAGATCATGACGCTCAACTACTTCTCACCGGTCCGGATGACGCTCGCGCTCCTGCCGTTGATGCGAGAGCGCGGGAGCGGGGTCGTCGTCAACGTGGCGAGCCTCGCGGGCCGCGTCGCGCCGCCGCGGGAGTCGGCGTACGCCGGCAGCAAGTTCGCGCTCAACGGCTTCAGCGAGGTCATGGCGGTCGACCTCTACGAGGAGAACATCCACGTCCGCGCGATCCAGCCGGGACCCATCGAGACCTCGATCTGGGGCGACGTGCCCGGCAACGAAAAGGCGGCGTACGACGGAGAGTTCTTCCCGCCGGAGGACTGCGCGGCCGCGATCCTCGACGCGCTGACCGGCGATGGCTTCGAGCGCTACATCCCCGAGTCGCTCGGCGACGTCGTGAAGCTGAAGGCGCAGGACGTCGACGGCTTCATCGCCGGCAGCGCGGCCTTCGCCAAGAACCCCGAAGCCGTCGAGAAGGTCTGACCCCTCTCCGCGGTTCTAGTGGGCGGCGATCCCCCGGCCGCGCTCACCTGACTCCATCAGGCGGGCGATCTCAGCAACCTCGGTGGCCACGGACTGGGCGAACCAGCTCTTCGTGGTGAGGTCCCACAACTTGCCGAACGGGCGGCGCATCGCGATCTCCTCGACGTGTCGCACGAACGCCCCGCCGTCGCGGTCTTCGATCTCGAACCACGCATGCATGTACGCCGCGACGCCGTGCTCGAGGACGACGTCGATCGAGTGCGGCGGCAGCCACCGGTAGCGGGTGATGACCGAGCCCGGGAACTTGCCCAGGAACTTGCCGTCCTCACGGGCGATCATGCCGTCGTCGGTGTCGGCAAGCTTCGTCACGCCGACCACCTTGAGGTCGGCCTTCGAGTACTGAGCCGGATCCAGCACGAAATCGAAGATGTCCTGAGCCGTCACGCCGGCGATGAACGCTGAGCCCTCACCTCGGATCATGCGGGCATCTTGGCACGCGCCGGGGCCTGGCCGGGCTCATCTACGGTGGGCACGTGCCGGTGGCCTTCCAGAACGCCTCACGCAAGCGTGCGGCTGCCGCCGTCGCGGCGTACGGTGTGGTGCTGGCAGTGATCGCCGGCCTGCTGTTGCCGCCGGTCGCCGTCGTACCGGTGGTGCTGGCCACAGCATGGGCGGTGTGGCGCAACCTGATCGGTGGCGTGTTCGTCACCGACGATCGGGTGCTCGTCCGCAACCTGTCCCACACGATCCGGCTGCCACGCACCGAGGTCACCGACGTCACCGTCATCGCAGGAGCGCACGACACGACCGGCGCGGGATACGTCTGCGTCATCACCGAGGACGGCAGCTGCCACCAGGCGACCGGGCTGCGCCGGGACCCGCTGCGCGCCGAGGCGTTGGCCGCCGCGATCCGGCAGGCGATCGCGGCGCGCTGACCGCGGCGCGCTAGCCGAGATCGATCTCGAAGTACGCGCCGTCGTCGTCGTGCTGGATGCGCGCCGAGCCGGTCCAGCTTGCGAAGTCGCCGGTGCCGGCGTTCGGCACGATGTGCCCGAACCAGGTCGAGGGGTCTGACTCCAGCCCGCCGTGTTGTACGACGAACGTGCCCTCCTCGCCGGTATCGGTCCGGCCGCGGATCTGCTCCGTCGCGACGTAGGAGCGGGACCCCTCCTCGGTCCCGGCTGACATGAACAACGTGGTGGCCGACCCCACGATCCCGGAGCTGAACGTCTTGGAGAACACGAGCATCCCGACCCAGTCGGCGTCGAGCCCGCTCGGGGTGGTCGGCTCGGCCTTCGTCACGGCGAATCGCGCGATCAACGTCATGCCCGCATCATGCCCAATCGGCTCACCCTCGCTACCGTGCCGGGGTGATCACCGTCGGCGTGGACCTCGCGGCCGAGCCCAAACGCACGGCGGTCGCGATGCTGGAGTGGGACCACGAGGGGGTCCGCCTGGTCGAGCTGCTCGCCACCGCCGACGACGAGCAGATCCTCGAGCTGGCAGTTCAGGCGGACAAGACCGGCATCGACTGCCCACTGGGCTGGTCCGACGACTTCGTCGCGTTCGTCAACGAGCACCACGCCGGCAACGTCGCGTCGACGCCGGTCGACGCCGCGGCGCGGGTGCCGCTGCGCTATCGCGCGACCGACCTGTTCCTGATCGAGGAGAAGCTAGGCCGCCCGCTCAGCGTGTCCTCCGACCTGATCGCCGTCCCGGCGATGCGGGCGGCGGGCCTGCTGGCCGCGATGGCGCGCGCCGGGATCGAGGTCGACCGGGCGGGGGTGACCGGCGGGGTCGCCGAGACGTATCCGGCGCTCGCGATCCGGCACTGGAAGCTCGACGGCGGCAAGTACAAGGGCGCCGGCAACGAGGGCGGCCTGTCCGCGATGGCCGACAAGCTGCGCAGGGGCTTCCGCGGCCGGCTCGACCTCGGCGAGCACCGCGCGGCGGTTCGCCGATCCGACGACGCCTTCGACGCGCTGATGTGCGCACTGGTCGCCCGGGCGACGATGGTCTATCGGGGTACGGCGCAGATCCCGCGCGGGCTGGTGCAGCGCGCCCGGCGGGAAGGTTGGATCGCCGTACCGACCTGCCGCCTCGACGAGCTCATCGCCCCCGTCGAGTACGACCCCAGCGCCTCGTGACAGCCAGGGATCAGGCGAGGCGCTCGATCACTGTGACGTTGGCCTGACCGCCGCCTTCGCACATCGTCTGCAAGCCGAGCTTGCCGCCGGTGTCCTCGAGGAAGTGGAGCATCGTCGTCATCAGCCGGATGCCCGAGGCACCGAGCGGGTGACCGATCGCGATCGCGCCGCCACGCGGGTTGAGCTTCTCAGGCTCGGGCTTGAACTCGCGCTCCCACGCCATCGTGATCGACGCGAACGCCTCGTTGACCTCGATCGCGTCGAAGTCCGCCGTCGTCAGGCCGGTCTTGTCGTAGAGCTTGCGGGTCACCGGGTTCGGCGCGGTCAGCACCCACACCGCGGAGTCGGCACCGACCGCGAAGTGGCGAAACGCCGCCCGCGGGCGAAGCCCGAGCTTGTCGGCCATCGCCGGTGAGGCGATCAGCATGGCCGCGGCGCCGTCGTTCATCTGCGAGGAGTTGCCGGCAGTGATGTCCGGCGCGTCCTCGGGCTTGAAGTGCGCACTCGGCAGTGCCGCCATCTTCTCCGCCGACGTCTCGTGACGGATCCCCTCGTCGTCGGTCATGACGACGCCGGTGTCGTTGCCCTCCTCGTCACGCAAGGTGATCGGCACGATCTCGCGCTTGAAAGCGCCGGCCCGCTGCGCCTGCGACGCGCGCCGGTGCGACTCGATGGCGAACGCGTCCATCTCGGCGCGGGTGATACCCCAGTCGTTGGCGATCTTCTGCGCCACCTCGAACTGCATCTTCAGCTGGTTGTCGCAGGCCGCGATGAACGCCGGGGAGAACGGGCCGGTGCCGCCGCGCGCGTTGGACGCCATCGGCGCCCGCGTCATCGACTCCACGCCACAGGCGATCACCAGGTCGTAGGCGCCCGCCATCACTCCCTGCGCGGCGAAGTGGACGGCCTGCTGCGACGAGCCACACTGCCGGTCCACGGTCGTGGCCGCCACGGTCTGCGGCAGGCCCGCCGCCACCCAGGCGTTGCGGGTCACGTTGGTGCCCTGCTCGCCACTTTGCGTCACGCACCCGCCGATGACGTCGTCGACCGTCGCGGGGTCGATGCCGTTGCGTTCGACGAGCGCGGACAGGACGTGCCCGAGCAGGTCCGTCGGGTGCCAGCCGGCCAGCGCCCCCTTGCGCTTGCCGATCGGCGTACGGATCGCGTCGAGGATGACCGCCTCGCCCATCACAGCACCTCCGGGTTGACGCAGTTCGTCGGCTTCTCGCCATTCAAGACCGCCTGGATGCCCCTGGCGATCAGCAGCGAGTGGTTTGCCTCGGTGTCGTAGGTCGCGCCGCCGATGTGCGGGGTCAGGACGACGTTCTGCAGCGCGGCGAGATCGCTCGTCGGGTCGAGCCACTCATGGTCGAAGTGATCCAGCCCGGCGCCGCCGAGGTGGCCCGACTTCAGCGCCTCGACCATCGCGTCGGTGTCGTGCAGCGCGGCGCGGGCGGCGTTGAGGTAGAGGGCGCCGGGCTTCATCGCGGCGAACTCGTCCGCGCCGATCATGCCGCGGGTCGAGTCGAGCACGGGTGCGTGCATCGACACGATGTCGGCCTCGGCGAGCAGGTTTCCGAGCGAGTACGTCGCCTCCGCGACATAAGGGTCGTAGGCGATCACCTTCATGCCCAGCCCCTGCAACCGCCACTCGAGGGCTCGGGCGACGGCGCCGTAGCCGACCAGCCCGACCGTCTTGCCCGCCAGCTCCCACGCCCGGAAACGCTGGTACGGAATGGTCCCGTCACGGTAGATGTCGCCCTGCCGGCACTCCTTGTCCGCGACGACGACACCGCGCGCCACGGCGAACAGCAACGCGACGCAGATCTCCGCGACGCCGTCGGCGTTGCGGCCGGGTGCGCGCAACACCGGGATCCCGGCCTTGGTGGCGGCCTCGACGTCGACGTTGTTGGGGTCGCCGCGGGTGCAGCCGATCACCTTCAGCGGCTGCTCCATGACCGGACCGTTGACGTTGTCCGACTCGCACACCAGCACGGTCGCACCGACTTCGGCGAGCTTCGCCGCGAGGTCCTCAGCCTTGTAGAGCTTGACCGGCTGCTGCTCGATCCACGGCTCGTAGACAATGTCGCACAACGACTCCAGGATCTCCTTGCCTTCGCCACGCAGCGGCGCGAGCACAAGGGCACGTGGACGGTCGGGCATCGGGCCTCCCTCACGGAGCACAACGCGGGTGAGGCTCCAGTGATGCCTCCCCATCACACCCCGGGGGGCGCTACGTTCAGAGTATCGGGAAACCCTGACGCGCGTGTCAGGTCCGGGCGTACGAAGGGTGGGCGTCGGTGTCGTCGGGGATCACGGTCGGGATCGACATCGGCACCACCTCCGTCAAGGCGCTCGCGGTCGACGGCGATGGCACGATCGTCGCCCGCGCCCGGGTCCCCCACGACATCCACGCGCCGTCGGTCGACGTCTTCGAGCACGACGCGAAGCAGGCGTGGGTGGACGGACCGCGCAGAGCGCTCGACGAGCTCGCGGTGGCCGACTTCGACGGGCTCGCGATCGCGACCATGGTGCCGAGCTTCACCGCGGTGGACGAGTCCGGTACGCCGTACACCCCGGGCCTGCTCTACGGCGACCACCGCGGCCGAGCGGGACGCAACGAGGCGGACCTGCTCAACTCGCGAGAGTTCCGCTCGATGCTGGAGTGGACCGCCAAGCAGGCGCCCGGCGCCCACGGGTACTGGACCGCACCGGCGGTCGCGGCCGCAGCGCTCGGCGGAGTGGCCGCGGTCGACTACGGCACCGCCTTCGCCCTCGCGCCGCTGTGGGACGGGGTGTGGCAGGCCGACCCGCTGGCCGAGCTCGGGATCACCCCGGAACAGCTCCCGGTCGTGGTCGCCGACGACACGGTCACGGGCACGATCAGGGGCGCCGCGAGCGGGGCCGGGATGGCTGACGCGTGGGCCGAGGCGACCGTCGCCGGGATCAACTCCCCCGGCGACGTCATGGTGATCTGCGGTACGACGCTGATCGTGTGGTGCGTGCTCGGCGCGCCCGCGATGGTTCCCGGCATGTGGTCGATCCCTCACCCGCTCGGCGAGCTGAGCATCCTCGGCGGCGCGAGCAACGCGGGCGGCATGTTCGTCAACTGGGTACGCCGGGCCGTCGGGGCGCCTACCGCCGCGGTCGACCCGGCCAACGTCCCGCTGTTCGTGCCCTATCTCAAGGGCGAGCGCACGCCGGTGCACGACATCTCGCTGCGCGCGTCGATCCACGGGCTCGACATCAGCCACGACGGCGGCGCGATCATGCGCGCGGCGTACGAGGCGTCGGCGTTCGTCGCCCGGCGACTCATCGAACTCAGCGCAGTGCCGAAGACCCGGATCGTCGCGAGCGGCGGCGGCACCCACGACGAGCTGTGGATGCAGGCGCTCGCCGACTGCACCGGTCTTGCGGTCGACCTCGTCGCCGTCCCCGAAGGGGCCGCGCTCGGGGCGGCCTGGCATGCGCGGGTGCTGGCCGGTCTCGACGCGAAGTCGGACGTGGTGCGGTGGTCGGGACACGGCTGCCGCTTCGAGCCGGCCCCGGCGTGGTCCGGGCCGTGCGAGGAGCGCTACCAACGATGGCTCGCGCTGGCCGCGGTGGGGCACTGAGTCTGCTGCAGGCGATGCTGGACAACCTCGCGCGACTGCGGGAGCAGGGCCTCGACCTCATCGAGGACTAGAGCGGATGTGCCATCCGCCAGGTCGGGGGGCCAGGGCCAGGTCAGGTCAGGTCAGGCGTCGCGGGGCAGGCCGAGCAGTCGCTCGGCGATGACGTTGCGCTGCACCTCGCTGGTGCCGCCCGCGATCGTCAGGCAGCGCGTCGCGAGGAAGCCGGCTCCCCACATGTGCGCGTCGCCGGTCAACGTCGCGCCTTCACCGGCCAGCAGCTGCATCCCGAACTCCTGCACCCGCTGCTCGTGCTCGGCGGCGAAGAGCTTGCGCAGGCTCGACTCGGAGCCCTTCTCACCGCCCGCGAGGACCCGCATCGTCGAGCGCACGCCGAGCAACGCCAGGGACTGCGCCTCGGCGATCAGCTGGCCGGTGTGGTCGAGGGTGACCTGGTCGGCCTCCCGGTGCTCCAGCAGCCGCAGGATGGCCTCGACCCCGACCCCGAAGGCCGATCCGCTCGCCATCGAGACGCGCTCGTTCGCCAGCGTCGTACGCGCCAGCCGCCAACCGCCGTCGACCTCGCCGACCAGGCAGTCGGCCGGGACGAACACCTTGTCGAGGAAGACCTCGTTGAACATCGCCTGCCCGGTCAGCTCGCGCAGCGGCCGGATGTCGATCCCCGGGGTCGACATGTCCAGCAGGAAGTAGGAGATCCCGTGATGGCGGTCGCCGTCCTTGCCCGCCGACGTGCGCGCCAGCAGGATGCCATGCGTCGCCTGCTTCGCCAAGGATGTCCAGACCTTCTGGCCCGTGATCAGCCAGCCGCCCTCGGTCGGCTCGGCCTTCGTCGACAGCGAGGCGAGGTCTGACCCCGCGCCCGGCTCGCTGAACAGCTGGCACCAGGTGATCCGGCCGTGGAAGGTTTCCGGCACGTACTTGGCCACCTGCTCGGCACTGCCGTGCTCGATGATCGTGGGGAGCGCCCACGCCGCGATCGACAGGTGCGCGCGGCGGACCTTCGCCTTCTTGAACTCCTCGTCGATGACGACCTGCTGGACCGCCGATGCGTCCTTGCCCCACGGCGCCGGCCAGTGCGGCGCGAGGTAGCCGGCGTTGGCGATCTCGACCTTGCGGGCCTCGTCGTCCAGACCGTCGAGACTCGCGAGGAACGCGCGCACCTCGCTGCGGTAGTCCTCCGCTTCGGGCGGCAGCTCCACGTCGAGCCGGCGGCGTACGCCGTCGAGGGCGAGCTTCGCCGCCGCAGTCCGCCAGGCGGTGGTGGGGCCGATCAGCTGGCGCACGCCGACCGCACGCTTGAGATAGAGGTGCGCGTCGTGCTCCCAGGTGAAGCCGATGCCGCCGAGCATCTGCACGCAGTCCTTGGCGGCGTGCACCGCACCGTCGAAGGCGATCGCCGCCGCGGCACAAGCCGCAAGGCGCCCTTCGCCGTCGTGCGCCTCGCTGCGCGCGGCGTCCCACACCGCGGCGCGCATCAGCTCGACCAGGACCAGGAGATCGGCCGCGCGGTGCTTGATCGCCTGGAACGCCCCGATCGGGCGACCGAACTGCACCCGCTCCTTCGCGTACGCCGAAGCGGTGTCGAGACACCACCCGGCGACGCCGCACGCCTCGGCGGCGTAGAGGGTCGCGCCGATCGCGTAGGCGTCATGGCTGTCCAGCGACAGCTGGCGCTCGGCCGGGACGACGACGCCAGTGACGTCGATCTCGGCGAGGCGACGCGTCGCGTCGAAGCTGTCGATCGGCGTGACCGACAGCCCGGCGGTGTCGAGGACGCACCAGACGACCCGGTCGCCGACCTTGGCCCGCAGTACGACGAGCCTGGCCAGCGCACCGCCGACCACCGGACGACTCACCCCGGACAACGTCAGCCCGTCGGGACCTTCGGTGGCGGCGACCGCCGGGGCGCCGAGCGCGACCGTCGCGGGCGTCGAGCCGTCGGCCAGGGCGGGCAGCAGCTCCTTGGCGAGCGCCCCGCCCGACCGGGCGATCACCGCCGCCGCATGAACGGTGGGCAGGTAACCGCCGGGCCCCATCGCCCGGCCCAGCTCCTCGACGACGACCGCTTGTTCGAGCAGCCCGAACCCGGCCCCGCCGTACTCCTCGGGCAGGTGCAGGCCGAACCAGCCGAGCTCGGCGGCGGGACCCCAGTACGCCGGCAGCTCCGTCTCCGCCGCCGCCTCCAGCGCAGCGCGCGGGGCAGCCGGCGGACAGTGGCGCACGAGCACGTCACGCGCCGACTCGCGCAGTGCCTCGTGGTCCTCGGTGATCCCGATCGGCATGACGCTCTCTCCCACTCCCTGACACCGACGTCAGGTCCCTGATCCGAGGTTACTGACGTGATCAGTCGCTCGCTACGGTGTACCGAGCATCCACGACGAGGGGAACAACGTGAGCGACGAGGTCCTGACCGAACGGCGCGACAACGTGCTGATCATCACGCTGAACCGGCC
The DNA here is from genome assembly GCA_035550055.1 of Mycobacteriales bacterium. Taxonomy (NCBI): domain Bacteria; kingdom Bacillati; phylum Actinomycetota; class Actinomycetes; order Mycobacteriales; species Mycobacteriales bacterium. The sequence goes on from DASZRO010000008.1 coordinate 19,252, forward strand.
TGAGGCGCGCAACGCCGTGAACGAGGGCCTGGCAAAGGGCGTCGCTGCCGCGATCGACGAGCTCGACGGAGACGACAGCCTGTTCGTCGGGATCATCACCGGCGCTGGCGGCACGTTCTGCTCCGGGATGGACCTCAAGGGGTTCCTCAGAGGTGAGAATCCGACGGTCGACGGCCGCGGCTTCGCCGGCCTGACCGGCGCGCCCCCCAAGACCCCGCTGATCGCCGCCGTCGAGGGCTGGGCGCTGGCCGGCGGCTGCGAGATCGTGCTCGCCTGCGACTTGATCGTCGCCAGCCGCGAGGCGAAGTTCGGCATTCCCGAGGTCAAGCGCGGCCTGGTCGCCGGCGCGGGCGGCCTGCTGCGGCTGCCCAAGCGGATCCCGTACCACCTGGCGATGGAATTCGCGATCACCGGCGAGCCGGTCGACGCCGAGACCGCGAAGAGCTACGGCCTGGTGAACCGGCTGACCGAGCCGGGCAAGGCACTCGACGGCGCGCTCGAGCTCGCCTCGCTCGTGTCGGCCAACGGGCCGCTCGCCGTCGCCGCCACGAAGGAGATCGTGCGCCGGGCCTCGTCGGACTGGACCGAGACCGAGGCCTGGCAGAAGCAGGGCGAGATCCTGCCGGCGGTCTTCGCCTCCGAGGACGCCCGCGAAGGCGCGACGGCGTTCGCCGAGAAGCGGCCGCCGAACTGGAAAGGCCGCTAGCGCCACCGTTCACCCGTTCAGGCCTGTTGCGATTCCGGCTGAACCTGGGCAACATTGCGCCGAAGCAAACGTTGCTCGAGCCAGCAAACAATGGGTCGTGAGGGAGCGGGCATGCGAATCCGGGTCGCAGCAGTATCGGTTGCCGCCGCGGCGTTGACGGTGGGTACGGCGGCGGCGATGCCGCTGGCGAACGCGGGCCCGTCCGCGCCCCCACCGCCCACCGCCACCAACGGTCGGACCGTGGAGCTCGTCGCGTCCGGACTCAAGACGCCGACCTCGTTCGCGTTCGGTCACGGCGCCGTCTTCGTCGGCGACGGCGGCAACTCCGAGGGATCCGCGCCGCCGAACGGCGGGCTGTACGTGCTCAAGGGCGGCGGCGCGGTGAAGGTGCCCTCGCCGCTGAAGTTCGTCGGCGGCCTGGCCTGGCACGACGGTGCGCTCTACGGCAGCGGCGGCGTGCTGACCGCGACCGGCCCGTCGTGGCGGCTGTTCAAGTGGACCGGCTGGAACGGCACCACCTTCGCGCACCGCGCCAGGATCTACACGGCCCCCAAGAAGCTCGACGGCCTGAACGGGATCGGGTTCGGCGCGAACGGCCGGCTCTTCGTCGGCGTGGACGTCGGGCTCACCGACGGCAACGACCACGGCCCCGCGTCGACGTCGACCGACCTCTACGACATCTTGTCGATGAAGCCGAACGGCACCGATGTCACCGTGTTCGCGCGCGGCATCCGCCAGCCCTGGCAGTTCGCCTTCCCGGCCGGCTCGAGCTCGCCGTACGTCACCGACCTCGGCCAGGACAAGGGAGCGAAGAACCCGCCGGACTTCATCCTGCGGGTGCACGCCGGCGACAACTACGGCTTCCCGAAGTGCAACCAGACAGTTGCGAAGGCCTGCGCTGGCTACACCAAGCCGTGGCGGACCTTCAGCCCCCACCTCGACCTGATGGGCATCGGACTGTCCGGCGGGCGGCTCTACGTGACGTCGTTCACCGGCAAGGACGGCAAGGCCGGTGAGGTGTTCTCGCTGGCGCGTCGCGGTGGCGTGCTGCAGCCGGTCATGACGGGTTTCGTCGCCCCGACCGTCGGGCTCGGCGTCAACAAGGGCTACGTGTACGTCGGCGAGCTGACCGGGCAGGTGTTCCGGCTGCGGGTGTCATAATCGCCGGACTGGCTGCACGTCCGCACCTCTGAAGGACCGCCGATGCAAAAGCTCGCCGTGTGCGCAACCTTGGCTGTCGCGATCGGCGGGGCGGGCCTGACGGCTGCGTCCGCGGCAAACGGCGCAACCGCCGGCTCGTGCGGCCCGGCACACCGCTACATCGACGCCCGCAGCGCGACGGTCGAACCGGACGACGTGACCGTCGTGCGCGGGCGATCGGCGACGTTGCGGTGCGGCGGTGACGACGACTCGTCCTACGTCCCCGGCGCGAAGCTGACCTTGACGCTGACGAGCGCCGCCACCGTGACGGTGTGGAAGATGCCGGAAAATCCCGCCGCCGGTACGCGCACCGTGCCCGCCACGAAGCTGCCCACGTGGCTGCACAAGAACCGGGCCGAGCCGATCTACAAGATCACCGGGAGCAACGGACACGTGACGAAGCTCGTCGAGGAGTGGCACCCCTAGGGCGCAGCGACCTTCTGCTTGCGCTCGATCATCGTCCAGCCGGTCCAGCCGCGCTCCTCGAGCAGCTCCAGCAGCCGCCGCGCGCCCGGGAACCAATCGAGGAACGCCGCGTCGAGCAGGGCGACGAGGTCGTCGCTGAGCGCGACGTCTGTCGTACTGCCCGGGTCCGCAGCGTCCGCGGCGGCGTAGAGGAAGGCCTCCATCCGGTCCGCGAGCTCGGTCAGCCGCGGGTCGTCTGCCCCGCAGTCGAAGTACTCGCCGAGATCGATGAAGAGCTCCCGCATCTTCGGGTCCTCGATCTGTTGGCGTTTGAGTGCCATCAGCTGCGGGATCTGCTCGGGCACCTGCGCGGCGATCAGGATCCAGCTGTCCCGCTCGACGGTGATCACCCGCTCGTTCACCCCGAACTCACGGCACCGGTCGAGATAGCCCACCACCTCCGGCGGCAGGGCGAGGCTGTCGCCGGCCGCGAGCTGGGCGACGCGCTCGCGGTGGCGCTGCCGCTCGCGGATCTCCTCCCGCAGCCGAGCGTCGATCTCGGCGACCGCCGCCGCGAACTCCTCCGGGCCTGCGTCGAGCAGCTCACTGACCCGCGACAGCGGCACGCCGGCGTCGGCCAGGGTCCGGATCCGGATCAGCTCCACGACCGCCTGCGCGTCGTAGCGCCGGTAGCCGGAGTGGTCGCGCGGCGGCTCCGGCAGCAAGCCCTTCGCGTGGTAGTGGCGCACCGTGCGGACTGTCACGCCGGCGTACGACGCGAGCTGGCTGATCGTGAGCACGCTGCGCGGCCTCCTTCAGGCGACCCTGCGACGGTACGTCGCGCTCGCCAGGACGTAGGCCACCGCGAGTGTGCCCACACACCAGGCGATGGCGATCCACACCTCGCCACCGACCGGTCGCTGGGCGAGCAGCCGGCGGATCGTGTCGACGATCGCGGTGACCGGCTGATGCTCCGCGAACCACCGCACCGGCGCCGGCATCGTCCCGGTCGGAACGAACGCCGAGCTGACGAACGGCAGGAACATCAACGGGTAGGAGAAGCCGCTGGCACCCTCGACGGACGTGGCGGTCAGGCCAGGCAGCACCGCGAGCCAGGTCAGGGCCAGCGTCGCGAGCAGCAGGATGCCCGCAACGGCGAGCCAGGCCGCCACTCCCGCCCCCGAGCGGAAGCCCATGGCCACAGCCACCGCCACGACGAGAACCATCGCGACGAGGTTGGCAGCCAGCGACGTCAGGACATGGGCCCACAGGATCGCCGGTCGCGAGATCGGCATCGACTGCAGCCGCTCCACCATGCCGCTGCGCATGTCGGTGAACAGGCGCAAGGCGGTGTAGGCGACACCCGATGCGATGGTGATGAGCAGGATGCCCGGAAGCAGGTAGTCGACGTAGCTGCCGGTGCCGGTGCCGGTGCCGGTGCCGGTGCGAATCGCGCCACCGAACACGTACCCGAACATCAGCATCATCGCGATCGGCATGACGGAGGTCGTCACGACGGTGTCCACGCTTCGCGTGACGTGGCGCAACGAGCGACCCAGCAGAACCGTCGTGTCACGAACGAAGTCGGTCATCGGTCGCTGCCCACCAGTCGGTCGCCCACCACCGCGAAGAAGACCTCCTCCAAGGTGGGCTGCTTCTCGACGTACTCGACCTTCGCCGGTGGCAACAGCGCCTTGAGCTCGGCCAGGGTGCCGTCGACCACGATCCGGCCTTCCCGCAGGATCGCGATCCGATCCGCCAGCTGCTCGGCCTCCTCGAGGTACTGGGTGGTGAGCAGGACGGTGACGCCGCCGTCGGCGAGCGCTTTCACGGTGCGCCACACCTCGACCCGCGCCTGCGGGTCGAGGCCGGTCGTCGGCTCGTCGAGGAAGATCACCGCCGGGCGCGCGACGAGGCTCATCGCGATGTCGAGGCGCCGCCGCATCCCACCGGAGTACGTCGCGACCCTGCGATCGGCAGCATCGCCGAGGGAGAACCGGTCGAGCAGGTCCTCGGCCGTCCCGACCGGGTCGGCGAGCCTGCGCAGCCTCGCGACCAGGACCAGGTTCTCGCGCCCGGTGAGGATGTCGTCCACCGCCGCGAACTGCCCGGTCAGGCTGATGGCGCGCCGTACGCTCGCCGGCTCGCTCGCCACGTCGTAGCCGTCGACCCGGGCCGAGCCGGAGTCCGCGCCGATCAACGTCGCGAGGATCTTGACGAGGGTGGTCTTGCCGGCGCCGTTGGGACCGAGCAACGCAAAGATGCTGCCCCGCGGCACGCTCAGGCTGACCCCACGCAGGACTGCATGATCGGCGTAGGACTTGGTCAGGGAGACGGCCTCGATGGCCGGTGCTGTCGTCATGCCTGACAGCGTGGAACCCTGACGCTGCGTCAAGGTCAAGCGGCGTTTTCGATTGCGGCTAGACCCACATTCCGTTCTCGGCACTCAGGCCCAGATCGGGCCACTCGCCGACCGCCATCGTCTCGACATTGGCGAAGCCTTCGCCGCCGCCCACGGGGTCCTCGACCCGGCAGAGCACGTCACGCAGCTGGTGGACCTGCCGCGCCACCTGCGGGGTGTCGAGCCCGCTGAGGTGCTCCCCGTCGACGACCAGCGGTCCCGCCCACTGGCCGAGCATCCGGCCGTTCCACCCGAAGTAGCCGGCCGTGCCGAGTGCGAACCCGGTGTCGCTGACCGGCGTGACGGTGAGCGGTCGCGGACGGCCCGACGCATCCAGCAGCGTGATCGTGCCGCCGGTCAGCCGGCGGGTGTCGTCGCGGAAGGTGAGCTGCTGGGTCGCCGCGGCGTACCTCGTCACCGTGCCGTCGGCGAGTACCTCCTCGCCCTGCGAGCGCACCTCGAGCAGGCCGGGGCCCTCGCGGTGCTGCAGGAAGGCGAACAGCGAGTACGCCGACCCGTCCGGCCGGTGCAGCAGCATCGGCGCCCAAGTGACCAGCGCCTTGTGCGCCCGCGGCCCGCGCGGCAGCCCCGGCGTCGGCTGGCCGACGTCGGGCCGGATTCCCCAGGAGTGGTCCCGCACCGAGAACGACGTCTCGGGTGAGAGCTCGCTGCGCTGCCCGTCGACCTCGATCCAGCCTTCCGCCACGCCCGTCTGGTGGTAGCGCAAGGCGTCATGGGTGACCCGATAACCGTCGGGCGAGCGCTCCGGCCACGGTTCCTCGAGTGAGGGCGGCACGGCGCCCCGCCAGGTGAGGTCGAAGGCGATTGGGGCGTGGTCGTTGGGTTCGAGCACCGCGCGCACCGCTCGAAGCGGCTCGACCACCTCATAGCGCAGCGGTCCGGCGACCGTGCCGTTCGGGTCGTGGGAGAGCGTCCGGCTGGCGCGTACCGTCCACTGCTCGGTGCCCCGCGAAACGCCGCCCGCGCTGTCGTACACGCCCCGGTTGACGTACTTGCCCAGCCCGAAGCAGGCCTGGATCGAGCCGTCCCGCGCGTGCACGGTCATCCAGACCTTCTCGGTCCAGCCCGGATCCGAAGACGCGACCGAACCGAAGGTCGCGACGATCTGGTGAGTGAGGAACTCGTCCGCTGGGACCAGCGGGCCGAGGTTGCTGCTCACGCGCCTCTCAGTTGATGCCGGAGGTGGTGACGTCGGTCGCCTGTGCGCGCAGCGCACCGACCGTCGCCTGCTCCTTCGGGATGTGCTTGAAGGGGTCGTAGTTGAACGCCCGCATCGCGTTGAGGTGGGAGATCTTGTTGATGTCCTCGTCAGAGACGGTGTCGTCGAAGTGCTTCGCGAGTGCCTCCGGCGCCTGCGGCCACATCGAGTCGGAGTGCGGGTAGTCGCACTCCCACGTGATGTTGTCGATGCCGATCAGGTGCCGGTTCTCCACCCCCGCCTTGTCGTCGATGAAGCAGAAGGTGAAGTTGTCGCGTGCTCGCTGGCTCGGCAGCTGGTCACCGAAGTCCTGGCCGGTCCAGTAGTGGTGACGCTGGTAGACGTAGTCGATCCGCTCGAGGAAGTACGGCAGCCAACCGATGCCGCCCTCGGACAAGGCGAACTGCAGCTTCGGGAAGCGCTTGAGCGCCGGCGACCAGATCAGGTTCGACGCGGTCTGGAACAGGTTCATCGGCGTCAGCGTGATCATCACGTCGATCGGGGCGTCGTCAAGCATCAGCAGCTGCGACGACGAGCCGATGTGCAGCGCGATCGTCATCTCGTTGTCGACGCACGCCTTCCAGAACGGGTCCCAGTGCTCGTCGTGCAGGGACGGCCAGCCGAGCTTGGCCGGGTCCTCGCTGAAGGTGACCGAGTTGCAGCCCTTCGCCTTGACCCGCACGACCTCCTTGGCCATGAGCTCGGGGTCCCAGATCGGCGGGAGCGACAGCGGGATGAAGCGGCCCGGGTAGGAGCCACACCACTCGTCGATGTGCCAGTCGTTGTAGGCCTGGAGCATCACGAGGCCGAGCTCCTTGTCCTGGGCCCGGCTGAACAGCTGGCCGCAGAACTGCGGGAACGACGGGAAGCACATCGAGCCGAGGACGCCGTTGACGTTCATGTCGCGGACCCGCTCGTGGATGTCGTACGTGCCCTTGCGGACCTGGCTGTACGACGTAACGTCCATGTCGTAGTCCTCGGGCGGACGGCCGGCGACGGCGTTGAGCCCGATGTTCGGGATCTCGTTGCCTTCGAAGACCCAGACCTCGTGGCCCTCGGGCTTCTTGACGCTCTTCGGCGCCTGGTCCCGCCACTTCTCGGGGACGTGGTTGTCGAACATGTTCGGCGGCTCGACGACGTGGTCGTCGACACTCACCAGGATCATGTCTTCAACGCGCATGCGACTGCCTCACTCACCCTCGACTGGGACGCTTCTGGTCTCACCTTAGAGCCTCTTGGCCCGCTGGGGAATCCCCTGTACGTTTTCCGAGAACATCATTACCAGAACGGGGTTCGGCTTTGAGTGCTCCGCCATTTGATCTTGCCGAAACCGACCGTTTGCTCTCGACGACGCGCGCGGTCCGCAAACGCCTCGACCTGGAGCGTCCGGTCGAACGTGAGGTGATCCTGGACTGCCTGCGGCTCGCCGTACAGGCACCGACGCAGAGCAACTCGCAGACCTGGCGCTGGATGGTCGTCACCGAGTCGGAGAAGAAGGTCGTGATCGCCGACGCCTACCGCAAGGTGGGCATGCGATACCTCGAGATGGCGGCCGGGTCGGAGAAGGATCCGCAGACGCAACGCGTCTACGAGAGCGCGGTGTCACTCGCGAAGCTGCTCGAGCAGGTCCCCGCGATGGTCATCCCATGCGTCAAGAAGGACTTCGACCCGTCGCACGGCAACGCGGTCGCCGCGAGCGTCTACGGCTCGATCATCCCCGCGACGTGGAGCTTTCAGCTCGCGCTGCGCTCACGCGGCCTCGGCTCGGTGTTCACGACGCTGCACCTGTTCCAGGACGCAGTCGTCGCCGAGGCGCTCGGCATCCCGGACGACATCCTGCAGATCGCGCTGCTGCCTGTGGCGTACACCATCGGGACCGAGTTCAAGCCCGCCGAGCGACCGCCGGTCGAGGACATCACCTACTGGAACCTTTGGGGCGAAACCGGTTTGTGAACCGCTAGGGACAGCCGGCTGTACGCAGCAGTTCACAAATCGCGGAGGGGCACGGATGCAGAGGTTCGAGACGGTCTTCGAGGTGGACGCGGCTCCCGCGAAGGTATGGGGGCTGCTGCACATGCCTCCGCCCGCTGATGCGCCGAGCCCGCGGAAGGTGGAGTACCCGGGCGGCCACATGGAGATCTGGTCGGAGGGTGACTCCAAGGGCGAAGGCCTGGTCCGGACCTGCGTCTTTCGGGTGCCGCGATACCTGCTCTCCGGCGGCAAGGCGCGGTCGTGGGAGGTGGTTTGGAAGGTCGTGCCGCTGGAGCGCGCGCACTACCGCGGCGTCGGCAAGCCGCTGTGGTCGCGCGGCGAAGGCTGGCACGAGCTGGAGTCCCTCGACGGCGGTACGCGGACGCGGCTGACGTTCGTCGAGACCTACCACGTGATGAGCCCGATCCTGCGGCCGTTGCTGGAGAAGCGGGTGCACGAGTTCATCTCGCGCGACAACCACAAGCTCTATCTGAAGCTGCTGTCCTATCTCGGGCCGGCGCAAGAGATCAGCAGCAAACGAGACAAGCTCCCCAATCCCGCCGACTGACTCCGCACCGCCTAGCGAAGCAACCCGCGTCTGGGGCGCCTCAGTCATCCGATTTGCGCCCACCGAGGCGCTGTGCGATGTGCGCGCACGCGACAAGCACCACAAGGCTGATGCTCGTCCACACGACCGAATCTCGGTTCCCCCTAGACGGGTTGGTCCACGCCACAGCGGCGGTCAGTGTTTGGTCGACATCGGACCGGGCTGGCCACATGACAGTGTCGGGGGGTATCGGCCCGATATAGGCGCGCTCGAATCTGTCCACGTCATATGCGGAGGACATCTCTAGCACCCGACGGCCGGCGAGCGGGTACCTACTCACGGCAACCGCCTCACCCGCGGTGGCAAGCCCGAAAGTACGCGTGTCGGGCCGACCGTGAAGAGCGACGACCACCGCCTCCCCGGAGCTAACCGTCTCGGGTCCGACGAGAAGAGCTACTCGAGCATTCGCGGGAATCTCCGGCTCGGCGACCGGTGCTGCCATGACGCGCTTATCGCCGACATAGAGCGCGCTGTCGCGGTAGCCGATCCACGTTGTTGATCCCGACCGGTCACGGAAACCAAGGACTCGGTCTCCGTCGAGAAGTCCTCCAATTGCCAGCAGCATCGGGAAGATGTCGCCGCCTCCATTGAGGCGAAGGTCGACCACCCATCCCTTGGCCCCACGCCGATACAAAGAGCGCACTAGCGCCTCCCCGCGGGAGGCGTAGCGGACTGCGTTCGCCGAGCCCGGCTGAGCCGTCGTGGCGGGGAGCGACAGATAGCCGATCTCGCCCGCCAGCACCCGCCCGTATGGAATCGTCAACGACGATGACGGCCCGGGCCGCTGTGCTGTCTTGGTCACGATGTATCCGTGACGGTCGCCGATATCGGACAGAGCCTGCTCGATCAAAGAGTCAGCGGTGCCGATCGTTGGACTGCGTTCAAACCGACGGCTCAGGCTTCGCCATTCGACCGCCCATCTCACCCGCTCGGCGAATATGTCCCGTTGCTCGATCAGTGTCAGTGCTCTTCGCAAGTAGGCATGCGCTGCAACCGATGCAGTCGACTCGCCACCACGCCCTGCTGCCATGGCCTGTGTGCTGACGACGCCCCAACCGGCCCAACTGGCGGTGACGAGAAGCGAGCCGACCAGGACTCTTCGGCCATAGGCGAGCACACCGCTAAGGATCCCACCCGCGATTGATGAACCGCATACAGTCGAGCAGCCGTGAGAAGCCTTGCTCGTGAGGCGCGGGCCGTCGCCGGCGCTATGTACGGCGGTAATTCAGTCGTCAGTCGCTGTCGAGGAGGTCCGTCGGTGCGCGCATGTGCCACGCATCGGTCACCAGCTCCCGCAAGCGGGTGACGCTGACCTTGCCCAGGTGCAGCAAGACGTACGGCCAGCCGTCCCAACCTGGTGGAGCGGAGAACACCTCGGGCTCACCCAGCACCAGTGCCTGCTTCTCGGCCTCGTCGCCGACATAGAGCACCGCGATGTCGAGCCGGATCACCCGTGCCTTTCCAGGACGGCGCTCGGGATAGGACCAGATGAAGCCCTTGTTGCCGACTCGGAAGTCGACGCCGTCACTGTCGATCTCAACCGCGTGAGGAAGTCGCCGCGCGATCCGTCGAACATCCTCCGCGGTGGCCACGCGGCTGACCGTAGCGTCCGAGCAGGACACCACTTGCTCGGGTTGCGTCGGCCCGAAAGGATGACGGCGTGGCTCACGACCTTGTGATTGTCGGCGGCACCGTCGTCGATGGGACCGGCGCCGACGCGCGGTTTGCCGACATCGTCGTCGACGAAGGGCGGATCACCGCGGTCGTCGAGCCGGGTTCGGTCGTTGACGCAGCCGAACAGATCGATGCCACCGGCCTGTTGGTCACGCCTGGGTTCGTGGACATTCACACCCACTTCGACGGCCAGGCAACGTGGGACGACGAGTTGACCCCGACCTCTTGGCACGGCGTCACGACCATCGTGATGGGCAACTGCGGCGTGGGGTTCGCACCGGTCGAGGACGGCAAGCAGGACTGGCTGATCGGCCTGATGGAGGGCGTCGAGGACATCCCTGGAACCGCGCTGGCCGAAGGCATCGACTGGCAATGGGAGACCTTCCCGGAGTACCTCGACGTGCTGGCGAGACGGCGGTGGACCGTCGACGTCGGTGCGCAGATCGCGCATGGTCCAGTGCGCGCGTACGTCATGGGAGAGCGCGGCGCCCGCAACGAGCCCGCGTCACCGGAAGAGATCGAGCAGATGAAGGCGATCGTCAAGGAAGCGGTCGACGCCGGAGCGCTCGGCTTCACGATGTCGCGCACGATCGGACACATCGCGATCGACGGCGAACCCGTGCCAGGCACGTTCGCCGCGGAGGACGAGATCTTCGGGATCTGCGGCGCCCTCGGAGATCTCGGCAAGGGCATCGTCGAGCTCGCACCTACCGGATCGGCCGGCGAGGACATCGTCAACCCCGCCAAGGAAGTCGACTGGATGCGCCGGCTGTCGGCGGAGATCGGCCGGCCGGTGACCTTCGCACTCCTGCAGGTCGATGCCGCGCCGGACCTCTGGCGCGAGCTGATGGAAACCTCTCGCAAGGCCGTCGAGGAGGGCGCGGACCTGTGGGCTCAGGTCGCGGGCCGACCGACCGGCCTGCTCTCGGGTTTCCGTACGAGGTACTCGTTCTTCGACAACATCCCGGCGTGCGCCGCGGTCAAGCTGAAGCAACTTCCGTGGGATGAGCTCAAGGAAGTGGTGAGCGACTCCGAGTTCCGCGCCCGCATCGTCGGCAGCGAGCTGGACGAACCGACCGCGAGGCAGATCGCGCGAGCAAGCGCGCAGACCTTCGTCCTCGGCGATCCGCCCGACTACGAGCCCGGCCACGAGAAGTCGCTGGCTGCCATCGCGGACGCGACGGGACGCTCCCCGCTGGAGGTCGCGTACGACGCGATGCTGGACAACGACTGCGAAGGTCTGCTGTACGTGCCGATCCTGGGCTACAGCAACGGCAACCTCGACCACGTTCGCGAGATGCTCACGCACCCGCGTTCGGCGGTCGGTCTCGCCGACGGCGGCGCGCACTGCAGCGTGATCTGTGACGCGTCGATGCCGACGTACATGCTCACGCATTGGACCCGGGATCGTGACCGGGGCGAACGGCTGCCACTGGAGTTCGTGATCCGCAAGCAAACCCACGACACCGCGCGGCTCTACGGCATGACCGACCGCGGCACGATCGAGCCCGGCATGCTGGCGGATCTCAACCTGATCGACTACGACCGGTTGCGCGTACTGCCGCCGGTCGTCGTCGATGACCTGCCCGCAGGCGGCACCCGGGTCGTGCAAGGTGCTGAGGGATACGTCGCCACCATCAAGCGCGGTGTCGTGACTTACCGCGACGGCGAGCCGACCGGAGCCCGTCCCGGCGTACTCGTCCGCAGCTAGGCCCGTGCCCCCGGGCCGAACAGATAACGTTGACACTCAGATAGTAGTGTTATTTGATCCAGACATGCGGCCGAGACTGAGCCGGTCCGAACAGGTCGAGCGAAACCGCAGCGCCCTGCTGGACGCAGCGCGCGAGGTGTTCCTCGAGTCCGGTTACGTCGGCGCGACGATCGATGCCATCGCGGAGCGGGCTGGCTTCTCCACGGGGGTCGTGTACTCCCAGTTCGGCGGCAAGCCCGACCTCTTTCTCGCCTTGATCGAGCGACGCATCGAGGAGCGCGCCGCCGAACACGACCGCGTGACCGAAGGGCTCACGGGAGCCGCCGTCATCCATGCCCTGATCGAGGCGAGCGCCGCAGACGCGAACACGCATCCGGGCTGGACCGGGGTGCTCATCGAGTTCCGCGCCCTGGCCGCCCGGGACCCGCTGCTCAACAAGCGCTACGCCGAGTTGCACCAAAGGACCGTCGAGCAGCTTGCGGCCGCCATGGCTCGCGGCAGCCGGTCGAAGAATGCATCGGACATGGTCGTGGATGCCGAGATATTGCTGGCGTTCGGAAGCGGCATCACGCTGGAGCGCGCGGCAAGGCCCGGCGCTGTGCCGCCCGGCAGCGACGTGACGGCGCTGTGCCGCGCAGTCGGGGTCTCCACACCATGACTTGGGAGGACTACCGCGACCGGGTCAGCGCGGACGGCGTCGCCGCGCTCCCGCAACATGTGTTGCGGCTTCGAGCGGACGGTCCCGCGGTCGCGGCGTTGCAAGACGCCGGTCTGCGCCGACTGCTGGAGCGAGCAGAACGGTGCTCGGCTTTTCACCGCGAGCGACTCGCTGGCATCGACCTCGACCAGGTCACGCCGGACGACCTTTCGGCGCTGCCGGTCATGACGAAGGCCCAGATGATGGACGCGCTCGACGACGTCTTCACCGATGCGCGACTGACCCACGAGCGCGTCGAGCGCGCTCTCGCCGAAACTCACGACCTCCCGGTGCCGATCGACAACGAGTTCCTCGCGCTCGCGACGGGCGGAAGCTCTGGACGGCGCGCGATCATCGCCTACGACTGCGCCGGCTTGGTGGGCTACCTGTGCTGCCTCGCTCGACCCATGGCCGCCCGGCTGCAAGAGGTCGTCGGCGACGGGCCGTTGCCGACGCTGACCCTCGCCATGGTCGCCTCGGCGTCTGCCAGGCACGCAACCCAGGCGATGTCCCACTTCGCGGCCGGAGCGTTGCCATTCCGGTTCAGCCACATCCCGGCGACGCTGCCGCTTCCCGAGATCGTCGCGCAGCTCAACGCCTCGCAGCCACCTGCGCTGATGGGCTATGCCTCGATGATCTACCGCCTCGCGGGCGAACAACGGGCTGGCCGGTTGCAGATCGCCCCCCTTTCGGTATCGGCGACGAGCGAGACACTTGCGCCCGCGATGCGCGACGCGATCGCCGAGAGCTTCGGTGTCGCGCCGGTGAACACGTTCGGGTCAACCGAAGGCCTGGTCGGGGCAAGCTTGCCCGGTGGCGATGCGATCGTCTTCAATACCGATCAGTGCATCGTCGAGCTCGTCGACAACGACTACCACCCGGTGCCATACGGCGAACCGTCGACGCGGATTCTGCTGACGAACCTCTACAACCTCGCCCAGCCCTTGATCCGCTACGAGATCACGGATCGGTTCCAGCAGGTGCCCGATCCCAACGGCACTGGCCTGCTCAATGCGATCGTGCACGGCCGCGCGGAGGACATCCTGCAGTTCGGCTCGGTCGGGGTACATCCGCACGCCGTGACGACGGTGTTGGTGGGCGTACCGCAGGTCGTGGACTACCAGGTCCATCAAACGCCTACCGGGCTCCGTCTCGACGTCGTCGCCGACCCGACCTTGGAGGAGGCGGCGCTGGCGACTGCGCTGGTCGCGTCGTTGGTGCGGGCGGGACTCGACGACCCAACAGTCGAGGTCCGACGAGTCGACGAGCTCGAACGCAACGAGAAAACCGGCAAGGTCCGCCGCTTCATCGGCCTGCCTTAGTGCCAATGATCTTGACGAAAAAGGCGCTATGACCGCCTCATAGCGCCTTTTTCGTCAAGATCAGCGCGTTACGTCGTGAGCAGGAAGGCTCCTCCGGGTACGCCGCCGCCGATGCCGCAGACCGCGACCTGGACGTCGTCGACCTGACGTTCGCCGGCGTGGCCGCGCAACTGCGTGACCGCCTCGTGCACGAAGCCGAAGCCATGCGTCCGACCGGCCGAGAGCTGGCCGCCGTGCGGGTTGATCGGCAGCTCTCCGTCGAGCGCGATCCGCTTGCCGCCCGCGACGAAGTCCTTTGCTTCTCCCAGACCGCAGAAGCCAAGGCCTTCCAGCCAGGCGACGGTGTTGAAGCTGAACCCATCGTAGAGCAGCGCGACGTCGACGTCCTCGCGGCTGACCGAGGCGCGGCTCCAGAGGTGACCGGCCGGTCCCCAGGCGTTGGGCAAGTGGGTCATCGTGCCCTGGTCCCAGGACTGCCGCTCGGTGATCTGGGTGCCCGCAGCGTCGACGAAGACCGGCGCCTGCCGGAGGTCCTTAGCGGTCTCCCGTGCCGACACGATGACGGCGACCGATCCGTCGCACGGCACATCGCAGTCGTAGAGCCCGAGCGGCGTCGAGATCATCCGCGCGGACAGGTAGTCGTCCATCGTCATCGGGTCGCGGTAGATGGCGAGCGGGTTGAGCCCGGCATTGCGCCGGTTGTTCATGGCGATCCAGCCGAGCATCTCGCGGTCGGCGCCGAACTTCGCGAAGTACTGCGAGGCCTGCATCGCGATCCAGTTGCCGGCGCTCGCCGCGCCGTACGGGATGCGCCACTGGAAGTCACCGCCCACCGCACCACCGCGCGGCAGCGGGAGGCCGCCAGTGCGCAACAGCTCGGTGTGCGTCGCCTCCCAGACCGTCCGGAAGCAGAGCACGTGGCGGCACAGGCCGTTGGCGACGGCGAGCATCGCGTTGACGATCGCGCCGGTCTGCGCCGACTGCTCCAGCCCGCCGTTGTGCCACGTCGGATGGATGCCGAGGGCTTCCTCGAGGACGGGTACGCCGCCCTCGCTGATCCCGCCGCCACCCGGCATCCCGCCGGGCCACGTCGCGAGACCGTCGATGTCGTCGAGCGTCAGCCCGGCGTCGGCCACGGCTGCCTTCGCGGCCTCGACCGTGAGCGAGATCGGTGGCCGCATCAGCCGGCGACCGACCTGCGACATGCCGATGCCGGTGATCGCGACCTTGTGCTCGTAGCGGTCGGTCGACACCGGCGGCCGCGTCACGACGACCGGCGGTGGCACCAGATCGGCGACCGGCGCATCCGGTTCGTCGAGCGGTTCGAACAGCGGGAACCAGATGCCCTCCTGCTCCAGGAAGCGCACCTTGACCCGCTGGCCGACCCGGATCTCGTCCTCGCCGACGCCGACCAGATTGGTGGTCAGCCGGACGTGCGGTGCCTCGTCGATGATCACGACCGCGATCACGTACGGCGGGTTGAAGCTCGGCATGAACATCTGGTGGTTCATGGTCACGCCGACGACCGTCGCCTTGCCACTGACGGGCGTCCAGGTCAGCTTCGACTCATGGCAGCGCGGGCACACGGTCTGCGACGGGTGCAGATAGCCACCGTCGTTGTCGCACTTCGGCAGCCGCAGCTCGCCGACCTCACCGCCGGTCCAGAAGGGTGAGTTCCAGGGACCGAGCTCCGGCTTCGGCCGATGCGCCTCGAGAACCGTCTCCGTCATTCGGTTGCCGGCACCGCGTATGTCTTCGTTTCCAGGTACTGCTCGAAGCCCTCTTCACCGTTCTGCCGGCCGATGCCGCTGTTCTTGTAGCCGCCGAACGGTGAGTCCGCGCCGTACCAGATGCCGCCGTTGACGGTGACCGTGCCGGTGCGGATCCGCTTCGCGACGTTGAGCGCGCGGCCCTGGTCGGCCGAGGTGACCATTCCGGACAGGCCGTACTGGCTGTCGTTCGCGATCCGTACGGCGTCGTCGTCGTCCTCGAACGGGATGACGACCAGCACCGGACCGAAGATCTCCTGCTGCGCGATCGTCATCGAGTTGTCGACGTCGGCGAACACGGTCGGCTCGACGAACCAACCCTTGGGCAGGTGCGCCGGCTTGCCGCCGCCGATGACGAGGCGGGCGCCTTCCTTGACGCCGGTCTCG